>WQXE01000035.1 GCA_009784995.1 Treponema sp.
ATAAATGATCCGCGTACAGAACCAAAAATCAGAATGTTGTGGGATTCTATTTCGTTACATCTTGTAAAAGAAAATAAAAAATTTATATACAAAAATGTTAAAAGCGGCGGACGGGCGGCAGAGTTTGAAAACGCAATGCAATGGTTGGTTGATACAGGATTAGTCCATAAAATCTACAAAGTTGAAAAACCAAAAATCCCGTTAAAAATGTATTACAAAGAAGATTATTTTAAATTATACATGCTTGATATCGGGCTTTTTTGCGCGCAAGCAGAAATAAGACCGGCAAATATATTAGCCTCCGGTACAGATATAGTTGATGATATGAACGGCGCGTTAGCTGAACAATTTGTATGTCAGGAATTAAGAACCGCAAAGGTAAGCCCGTTATTTTATTGGGGACGAGAAGGCAGCACAGCGGAAGTTGATTTTATCACACAGGGGAATGACGAAAAAAGTCCCGGTGCAATAATACCAATAGAAGTAAAATCGGCAAAACATACCAAATCCCAGTCGTTAAAAGTATATATGCAAGAATATAATCCAAAATACGTTGTAAGAACATCATTAAAAAATTATGGCATAATGGAAACAAAACACGCGGGTAATTTGTATTCAATACCTTTGTATTTAATTTCACAATTATTGCGATTAATTAATTAAAATTTCCCTAATCAATTCTCTGTTGCTTCACCCTTAATCTTTCAGCTTCGTGGTATTTGTAGTTGTCCCAGAATTTGCCGTACTCAGCGACCATTAACGGCATAAATGAAATGCCGATGCAAATTAACCAGTGGTAAAAATCCATCGCGACAAAGTTTAAAGCTCTTGCTACAGGAGGGATTGCTGCCATGCCTGCCAGCATGAAGATCATTACTACCGCGCTTACTACAAGCTGCGGGTTATCTTTTAAAGAGCGTTTAAATATTGATGCTCTGCTTCTTACGACAAAGATGTGTATGATTGAAGTCCAGCCCAAAACCAAAAACGCCATTGTCTGTCCAAGTAAATGTGACGGTTCGTGCGTACCTGGAATTACAACAAACTTACCAACATAAAAGGCAGCAAGAACAACAACACTGCACATGATTGTCTGCTGAATAATTACTTCCATTAATCCGCCAGCGAAAAAACTTTCGTCGCGATCGATTGGTTTTCTTGACATTATACGGGTATCGCTTTGTTCTTTGGCAAGCGCCATCCCGGGAATGCCGTCAGCTATAACATTGATAATTAAAAGCATGATTGGAGTTACAGGAACTCCCCAGCCGGAAACCTGCCCGAAAATCATAATAACTATTTCTGATATATTGCAAACGATAAGAAAGTAAACAAGTTTTTTGATGTTCGCGAATACTTTGCGCCCTTCGCTTACGGCTTCTACAATCGTGGAAAAATTATCGTCGGTTAAAACCATGTCGGACGCGCTCTTCGCGACTTCTGTGCCGTTAATGCCCATCGCGACACCGACATCGGCGGCTTTTAACGCGGGCGCGTCGTTTACACCATCCCCTGTCATCGAAACGACAGCGCCTTTTTGCTGCCATGCCTGCACGATGCGAATTTTGTCCGACGGCGAAACACGCGCGTAAACAGAATAAAACTCGATGCTGTCGTTTAACTCATCGTCGGAAAGTTTTTCCAGTTCTTCCCCTGTGATGATGCCTTCCTTCGCCGCGATGATGCCAAGCTCCCTCGCGATCGCCGCCGCCGTTACCGCGTGATCGCCTGTGATCATGATTGTGCGCACGCCCGCTTTTTTCGCGCGGTTTATCGCGGCGGCAGCTTCCGGGCGGGGCGGATCGATCAAACCGATAAAACCTTCAAAATTTAATTCTTTTTCTACCTGTTCCAAATCTTCTTTATTGGGCAGAGTATCAATTTCTTTTGAAGCGAGCGTAATTACACGCAGCGCGTCTTGCGCGAATGAATCGTGCATTTTTTCCAGTTCATTCACATAATTTAAATCGTTTTTAATATATGGAATTTTATCAAAAGCGCCCTTGGTTAGTACAAGGTATTTACCATTTTGATTTTTATAAATCGATGTCATCATCTTTCGCGCCGATGAAAAAGGAATTTCGCCAACCTTTTCGTAATCGGTAAAGTTTTCTCTTTTTATTCCTTTGTCAATCGAAAGGCGCATAATGGCAGACTCTGTAGGGTCGCCGATAATTTTATCGTTACCTTTTTCGTCTTTTTGAATTGTTACATTACTTGCCAGTAAAAATCTTTTTATAAGTTCGAGGTGTTCCTGCGAATCAGCCTGTGTGTCGCTTACGGGATTACTGCCATGTATCCAAAGTCTTTTAATAGTCATCTTGTTTTGAGTGAGCGTTCCTGTTTTGTCGGAGCATATAACAGAAGTGCTTCCCAAAGTTTCGACTGCTTGCAATTTGCGGATAAGAGCGTTTTTACTTACCATCTTTTTAACGCCGTGTGTAAGCATAAGAGTTACAATTAGCGCTAAAGTTTCGGGAACCGCCGCGACCGCCAAAGTTACAGCTAACATGATAAGATGCCAAATTTCCTGCCCCTGCAACATTCCGATAACAAAAATTGTAAACGCCGCTAAAAGCGCGATGGAGCTTACAAGTTTGCCAAGTTTATCAAGGCGAAGCTGGAGAGGTGTTTTATTTTTCTTTGTGTAATTTAAATAACCCGCGATTTTTCCAATCTGGGTGCTCATACCTGTCGCGGTAACAACAGCGGTAGCGTATCCGGAAACAACAAGACATCCTGAAAAAACCATATTAAGGCGGTCACCCAAAGGAGCGTTTTCTTTTGTTAATGTATCCGTGTTTTTTTCTGACGGTTCACTTTCGCCTGTTAACGACGCTTCGTCTACGGCAAAACTTTCACATTCCAAAAGGCGCGCGTCGGCGGGTACAAGATCGCCTGTTTTTAAAACAATAATATCACCCGGTACAACTAAAGATGTATCGATTTCTTGTTTATTGCCGTCTCTTATTACAAAGCAGCTGGGGCTGTTTAAAACCGCCAAAGCGTCCAGCGCTTTTTCGGCTCCTCGCTCCTGAGTGACAGCCAGTATCACATTCATTATTACTATAGAAAGAATTACAATCGATTCAATAAAGTTAACACTATGTCCTTCCATCATTTCGCGCAGTTCCAGAACAAAAGAAAGCACTGCCGCCAAAAGCAAAATAATTACAGCGACATCTTTAAGATGGCGAGTTATTTGTACAAAAAGACTTTCCTTTTTTTTCTCCGCGAACTTATTTAAGCCAAACTTTATCTTTCTTTTTTCAACTTCGGTTGTACTTAAACCGTTTTTTATGTCAGATTTCTGCTCTTTTAAAACAGCTTCTTTATCGATATTGTACCAATTATCCATGATTGCTCCGTTTTAACCAAACCCCGAAGTTTTGCATTACAAAACTAAAAATTAAAAAATAGCAAATAAAGGTTCATAGTATTCTGAAACTTCAGTTTCAGAATACTGCAGTTTTAAGGTTGAAGACCTTAAAAACACAAAATTAACCATAAAAAACATCAGTTTTTTATGGTTGTAATTAATCCCGAAGTTTTGCGTAGCAAAACTTCACGTAATCATTAAAACCTAACCAAGGTTTTAATGATTACGCATGATCCAGGGCTGACTCGAACAGCCGACCTGCCGCTTAGGAGGCGGCCGCTCTATCCCCTGAGCTACTGGACCGTCATAGGTGACTTTCACCTTAGGCTATCACCCCTGCCTTTTATTGTCAACTTGACGAAGCTACTTCAATAATTTAAAATAAAGATATATTTATGTTAGAGGTTTATTGTGATTAAACGAGGGGTTTCCCTAATTCTTTTTATGATAATCGGTTTCTCCATCCTTTCGGCTCAGGAAATAGTAACGGCGGCTAATTACCTGGGAATGGTGTCGGATGTTTACGCGTCTTTAAGGGATTATGAAGCGAGTGTTGTTATCCGCTCCGGCAATAACGACATGACCGGAACTGTGAGTTTTAGATCGCCTAACTTTATGCGTATAGATTTTACCCGGCCCGCCAATCAGGTAATTGTATTTAACGGCGAAGCGTTAACAGTGTATCTTCCTGAATTCAGAGCGGTGTTAACTCAGGATGTCCCAAGAAGATCATCTTCTTCAAGCGCGGGATTATCAATGTTAAGGAATAATTTTAGCCCCGCTTATTTAACAGGTCCTAATCCCGAACCGCTTTACAGCGGCTCATCGGAAAGAGTAATAAAATTGCGTCTGACAAGAAACAGAGTGTCCGAAGGTTTTAGGGAAATAATATTAAGTATAAATCCCGAAACCAGATTGATAAGAAGAATCGAAGGAAGAACTATCGCGGAAGCGGAAATACGTATCGATTTTACCAGTATCAGAACAAATGTTGGCGTTCCGGAAGCCCGTTTCGCTTACGACAATCCGCCTAACGCGAATATGTACCATAATTTTCTATTCAGAGATACTGATTAGGCAGGGGGAATTTAATGGAATCTCTGGGTGAAAAACTAAAATCCGCCCGTAACGAAAAAGGTCTTAGTTTTGATCAAATAAGCCGCGAAACAAATATTTCCATACGATACCTGGAAGCATTGGAAACAGAGAATTTTTCCGTGTTCCCTGGCGAGCCGTATGTTATCGGTTTTTTAAAAAATTACGGCGAATACCTTGATCTTGATGTTCAAAAAGTAATCTCGCTTTACAGAGCGCTTCGTATTCAAGAGCAGCCTGTCCCTGTAGAACAGCTTTTAAAAAATCCAATAAGAATTCCACGATTTTTAATTCCGCTTAGCGTAATACTTTTAATACTTTGCGCGGGAAGCTGGGGAATTTATCAACTAATAATAAACAGCCAAAGCGGTTCATCACAAAGCGCTCGCGTAACCCGCTCCGCCGCTGAATACCTTATGGAAAGTAATTTTTTTGAAAGACGTTTGTACAGAAATGATTCAATATTAATTTCATTGGACAGCGAAACATATAAATTGGAACTTTCAGGGCTCGGCGAAACAGTTTCGATCCGCACTCCGGGCGGTTTAAGAAATCTGGATTTGGGTCAGGATATTACAATCGATCTTAACAATGACGGAATCCCTGACTTGCGCGTAACGGTAGTTGACTTCGCGAAAAACGATGCCGACATGGGCGCGTTGCTTCATTTTATATTGATAGATTCCGACGTATATACAGGCGCGAATATCGAACAGAATGTTAATATAACGACACCAACAACCGCGAATCCCGCGAGCATTGTCACGGTAATTCCGGGAACAGTAAGCGCTTATCCTTTTACTTTACAGGTAGTTTTTCAAGGGTATTGTATGTTCCGCTGGGAAATTCTTAACGAACGCGATCGCAGGGGAACAAACCAGCGTTATTTCCAGAGAGCGGAACAGCTCGACATTCAAGCGCAAAACGGTATTCGCATTTGGGCTTCAAACGCTCAGGCGGCAAGGTTTCAGGTTATCGGCGGGGGACGCACATACCCGGTCGAAATCGGCGCGGCGGGTGAGGTTATAGTAACAGAGCTTCGCTGGGTCAGGGATGATGAAAACCGTTACCGCCTTATATTGATAAGATTAGAAAACTAACCCGCTTGGGTGTCTTATAATGAAATATTTTCTAGACCAGTTCGGATGCGTAAAAAATCAGGTTGACGCTGAAAACATGATGGCGCATTTAAATAACGCGGGATGGGAATGTGAGAGCAGCGCGGAAAACGCCGATTTAATAATCGTTAATTCCTGCGGTTTTATAGAAAGCGCGAAACAAGAATCCATTAACGCCGTTATTGAATGGCGAAAATTTTACCCGGATAAAAAAATACTGCTTGCGGGCTGTCTATCCCAGCGTTACGCTAAGGAACTAAAGGAAAGCCTTACAGAGGCGGACGGATTTTTGGGTGTTGGTGATCCCGCGCAGATTGTAGAAAAAGTTTCAGATTGGAAAAGAAGAATAACCACAGAGGACACGGAGGAACACGGAGTTCTATGTACGAAAAATCATCATTCCTCCGTGAAAATCCGTGTACTCCATGGTAAAAATTTTACTGATTCTATGCAGATAAATACTGGAGAAAGGCCGCTGTTGTCCTTGCCGGGGTCGGCATATGTAAAAATAAGCGAAGGCTGCGATAACAACTGCTCCTACTGCGCGATTCCGCTTATTCGCGGCAGTCTTGTATGCCGTCCAATTGACGAAATCCTCGATGAATGCCGCGCTCTTTTAAATCGCGGAATAAATGAGTTATGTATCATTGGGCAGGATATAGGCGCGTTTCAAAAATTACCTAAACTATTAAATGAAATTTCTAAATTTGATGGAAACTTTTGGGTGCGCCTATTATACATACATCCCAATCACTTTCCTTTGGAAATACTGGATTTAATGGAAAAGGATTCCCGCTTTCTTCCATACTTTGATATTCCTTTCCAACACGCTTCAGAAAAAATATTAACTTCCATGAATCGATTCGGTACTTCGCGACAATACCTTAAACTTATCCAAACTATCCGAGCCCGCCTGCCAAACGCGGTTATTCGTTCTACATTTATGCTTGGCTTCCCCGGTGAAACGGAAGAAGATTTTAACACGTTATTGGATTTTCAACAAAAAATAAATCTTGATTGGCTTGGTTGTTTTGTGTATTCAAGAGAGGAAGGAACAGCTTCGTACTCCATGAAAGGTCGTGTCACTATAAAAATAGCGGAAAAACGCAAGTTATTAATAGAAGAAAAACAAATTCCAATAACAGAAAAAAATATGGATAGGTTTATCGGACAAATAATGGATGTATTAATAGAAGAACAAATTGACCCAAATAATACCGATGATGAAAACGAAACGATTTGGCTAGGGCGATTATTTTGTCAGGCTCCGGACATTGACGGCGCGGCGGTAATTTTAAACGACACAAAAAATAATTTACAAACAGGGACACTTGTAAAATGCAAGGTTATCGTACGCAGGGGTTTTGACCTGGAAGTTAGAACTATATAATAACAGACTTTTAAAGCAGACTTTGTCTTAATGCCCATAAATCAAAACGCCAGCCGACATGAAGAAAAGCGGCGATTGTTGTTAAATCCCATCTTCCACTATCCTTATATTTAACTACTTGATTGGGATTAACAGGATTTACTAATTGACCTTTTGTACTGGAAAAGGCGTTCAAAATAGAATTAATGCCTAATT
Source organism: Treponema sp. (assembly GCA_009784995.1). Lineage (GTDB taxonomy): Bacteria > Spirochaetota > Spirochaetia > Treponematales > Breznakiellaceae > WQXQ01. The sequence goes on from WQXE01000035.1 coordinate 7,178, forward strand.
CCAAAAACAATGTTTGAGAAAGATTCATTTGCAAAGAAAGAGCGGCAAATATTCCGGCTCCCAGGTAATTACTTGTAGTTCTATTAAAGTCGTCAAAATCCATAATCGTAAGATTCGCGCCCAAATCCGAATATAAATTAAACCAGTCTGATAATCGAATTCTGTAAGAAATACCCATGCCAAAATCCATTATTGTTATCATACCGTCATCAATTGTAAATTCCTCAGAATATCTTACATTATTAATATAACCACTTTCTTTCCAATTCAGGGAAAATATCGCTCTATCATGAAATACAAAACCGGGTGTAACCATAGCGTCACTTTCCGGAAAAACCCTGACTAAAAAACTAATACCGATTGATGGAAATGTTGTACTGGTATTATAATCAAATATATAATAAACAGGCGGAAGTGGAACAATAGGAAGAAAAACAGTATTTTCCTGTTCATACACTCCAAAATTAAAATTTATTCCTACCGAAATTTGCATTTCCTGAGCAAAAATATTAAAAATTATAAAACAAAATATAAAAATACAAATTATTTTTTTCATTATTATTTCCTTTACTTTCGCGGATACTATAAGTATTTGTTATATAATGCCGGCTGTCAAGTAAATATAAATACCTGACGTTTTTTTTTTAATCTGTTACAATTATTAAATGCGCGCGGCAGTTTATCCATCATACCTTGAACAGCTCAATAACGAACAGCGAAAGGCTGTTTTGCATACGGGAAAACCGCTTTTAATACTGGCGGGAGCGGGTTCGGGCAAGACAAGGGTAATCACGACAAAAATAGCGTGGCTAATAAGAGAACATGGAATGGATCCGCGTTCCATTCTGGCGGTAACTTTTACAAACAAAGCGGCAAGAGAAATGGCGCAGCGCGCCTGTCAAATTGATGAACGCGCGAGCGGCGCGATGCTGCGTACCTTTCACTCCTTTGGAGCGTGGTTCTTGCGGCGTAACGGCAGTCTCGCGGGGCTCAATTCATCTTTTATTATTTATGACGACGATGATGTTATTTCCCTATTGTCATCTATTGTTGACAATTTACCAAAGTCAGAAATTAAACATTTAGCGCACAATATTTCCCGCGCTAAAGATTATTTTTTATCACCTGATGATCCGGAATTGGCAATAATCGATCATCATAAAAAGTTTCGCGATATTTACAAACGTTATGAAGAACGAATGAATCAAATCGGCAATGTCGATTTTGGCGATCTAATCAAAAAACCCGTAGAAATTCTAAGAAGCCAAAGCGAAGTAGCGCGGCGTTTTCGCGAACGGTTTTCTGTAATTTTGGTAGATGAGTACCAGGACGCGAACGTAGCGCAGTTTCAGCTATTAAAAGAATTATGCGGTCCGCAAACTTATGTCTGCGTAGTCGGCGATGACGATCAGTCGATATACCGTTTTCGCGGCGCGGAAGTAAAAAACATTTTAGAGTTTCCCGATCGTTTCGCGGGAGCCGATATAATCCGCCTTGAGCAAAATTACCGTTCAACAAATCCCATTTTAAAAGCGGCGTCATCTGTAGTAGATTACAATCGCGATCGTCTTGGAAAAACTCTGCGCTCGGTAAAAGGAGATGGAACTTTACCTGTACTTGTTTATCTTCCCGATCAAAACGCGGAAACACAATTTTGCGCGGATAAAATCGAAAGCTCTGTAAAAAAGAAAGAAACAACATGGGCAGACTGGGCAATTCTTTACCGTACTAACGCTCAATCCGCGGGATTTGAAACAATGTTTTTACGCAGAGGTATACCGTATCGTGTTGTCGGCTCGTTAAAATTTTATGAAAGAGAAGAAATTAAAGACACACTCGCGTTATTGTCTTTCCTTGTAAACCCCCGTGACGAAGTCGCGTTCCGAAGGGTTGTAAATAAACCGACAAGAGGTGTGGGTGGAGTAACGGTAGATAAATTAGTAGAAGCGTCGATAACCAATAATACCGATTTAATCGAAGCGGGTAAGGATTTGGAATGTTCCAAAAAAGCCCGCAAAGGTTTAAATGAATTTTATAAAGTAATAGAAGATAGTAGAACATTATTAAACACCTCTACATCCTCTGCGTCTTTGCGCCTTTGCGCCTCTGCGAGAGAAAAATCAAAACAATTATTAAAATCCGGTGAAGGTTTATCAATCTGCGTAGAAAAACTTATAATCGATTCGGGGCTTGCGGAATATCACAAAGAACAGGATGAGTATTCAGGTAATTCAAAGATCAACAATTTACAGGAGTTATTAAACGGAGCTAGTGTATACGCAAATGATTACGAAGGACTTTTAAAATTCCTTGAAGATATCGAATTGGATCGTTCAATGAATGAAGAAGCCGACAAACAAAACAATTTACAAAACTCCGTAACGCTTATTACATTTCACAATACTAAAGGATTGGAATTTAAATGTGTTATAATGACAGGTCTTGAACAGGGTATCTTTCCAAGAGAAGATAAAAAAGATGACGAGCTTGAAGAAGAGCGCCGCCTTTTTTATGTTGGAGCCACACGCGCGATGGATGAATTGTATTTGACAACTTGCGCGGAAAGAAGGATGTTCGGCAGGATAACGCGAGCGGAGCCGTCGCTTTTTTTGCGGGAGATTGACAGAAGCTGTTTAAAGATTGAGCAAATAATTACAGAAGATCTTCACGCAAAGACGCAAAGACGCAGAGAACACAGAGAGAATGAAGAGTATTTTTATAATAGACAACAATCAAATTCAAGACGAAACTTTAATCCATTAAATTCAGAAAGTTTGATTACACCCAACAGCGCAACCAACAAAGAGCTGGAAGAACGAGCGGGGTGGCGCAGGGGTCAGCGGCTTTTTAACGATAACTACGGCTACGGCGCTGTAATAAAAGTTGAAAACAGCGAAGAAGGACCTGTCGTACATGTCATTTTTGACAACGGACATAAAAATATTTTTTTAAGCGAAATCCAGGGCAGAGCTTATGAAAAGGTCGAGGTTTGATATGACAGATAACAAAAATATTTTTAGCGGCGATTTATCTCTCTTAAGGCAAATCCCAAATGTCTTACGCGCGAGAGGCTTTCGTCTTTATTTGGCAAATGGAAAACGTATTGTCGATCTTTGGTTAAACGGAGGAGCCGCTGTCCTTGGTCATACTCCAGCGAACATGTTACGCGAATTAAAAAACACGGCAAGCCGGGGACTTTTCGCTCCTTTCCCGCATTTTACAGAAAACCGTTTTTTAAAAGCGCTTTTAAAACTTTTTCCCGGACATAGTTTTCGATTATACGCGTCACCGCCTGTAGAACTTACAGAGTCGTTAAAAAACGAAACCGTCAAATTTTGGCGTCCATATATTGAACCCAAAGAACCTTTCGCAACAAATAACATTCCGCTGTTTATCCCAATCCTGCCAGGCATCCAGACATGGCGTGACGGGATGCCTATGGGTCTTTGTATAGTTGCCGCCAAATCGCAAGAACATTTATCACAACTGCCGCCAAACGATTTACTGTCGCCAATTTTACTCGCAGTCGCGACGCGCGGAATTTACAACATCATCGCCGCGCCAGAAAGAGCAAATCCCAAATTGCCGCGTGTAGAAAAAGAGTTAAAAAATAACAGTCAATCAATATGGCAAAAGCAAGGTATATATCTTATTTTAAAAGAAAAACCTACTCTACAAGAATGGAATACATTGTTTAATAAATTTTTTGAAGCAGGTTTTCTTTTGCCGCCGGCACCTTCTTTTCCGCTTATACTTCCCGGCGAATTATCTGACGGAGAAGAAGTAAAACTTGTTTCTGTATTGTGTTAATAATCAAGAACAGTAATATGTCGAGGTGAATTATTAAAAGAAGACGCCGCTACTTCGTAAACTTCACATCCGAATACAAAAAGCCCCAGGAAAAAAGGTATCAATAATATCAATTTAATAAAAATATAATTGTTTTTATCCTTCATTTGCATTTCCTTGTTAATAAGAGAACAACCCAAATTAACAAATCGTTACAAAAGAAACTAATTAATTGCTTCTATCAATTTAACTAATATTCCCGCGTTTTTACTATTAATTTATTTAAAAACCACGGAGTAACATGGAGGCAAGGAGAAAAGTAACAGCCGCCCAAAACTGGACGGTTATTACTCTTTAGTTATTTCCTAAAAACAAGCTGCATATTCACATGTCCACGTACCCATTCATGCCCTCTACCATGTACCCATGAAGCATACGGAAGATATACTTGAATATTATCAAATATTTTATTAAATTAATATCATGGTAAAAGGTGTTTTATGAAAATAATGGAAAAATTACAGCAAAACGGCATTTTTTTCAATTATAATGATGTAATAGAGCTATGTAAAAAATATTATATTGTTGAATTATCAATATTTGGTTCATCAATAAGAGATGATTTTTCTCAAAATAGTGATGTAGATATTCTGGTATCATTCGAACAAAATTCAAAAATTACATTATTTGAAATAATTGAAATGGAAAGAGAGTTTTCAAATTTATTAAATAAAAAAGTTGATGTTGTAGAAAAAGAGTCTCTAAAAAACCCAATACGTAAAGAGAGAATTTTATCAACAAGAGAAATTATTTATGCTGCTTAACGAAAATGATATTTCTTTGAGAAAATATCATTGGGTTAAGAAATAAATTAGCGCATGATTATGGTGAAATACTTGCAGAAAGGATATGGATTATATCCAGAAATTCAATACAAGAATTATTAAAAGAGTTAGAAAAAATTGAAGAAATAAAAAAATATTTAGAATAATTCTCACTGTGGAAATTGATTTTTAAAAACCACGGAGTTTCACGGAGGCAAGAAGAAAAGTGACAGCCGCCCAAAATTATTGTCCTGTAATATACAAAAGACACAATATTACAAGACACTAGACGACTGTTTTGTATTTTATTACATAGCTATTATCCTCAATGTATTCTGCCTTAATTTTTGTTGTTTACTTACAAACTTGAAAAATGAATAAAAATGAGATATTATTAAGACAAGGGGTAATGTATGGAAATTCTAGATGATTTGTATAAATGGTTTGATGATAACAGAGATACAATTATAAACAACCACTTCAATGAATGTGTACTTTTAAAAGATAAATCTGTAATAGGTTATTATCCAAACACAAAAGCTGCCCTTTCAGATGCACAAAAAAAAGGTTTTTTAATGGGTGAATTTCTTATACAAGATTGTATTCCTGACGAAGAAGAAGTAATGCTTTATTATAATTTCAACCAGGCGGTCAGTTTTGGGAATTAATGCAATAACTGTGACATGGCATTAACAAACGCAAAAGGTGAAATGGTATTTTCTTTTAGAATACCACCTGCAGAAGCCCATATCGATTTTATAAAAGAATAACTATCCGTGTTGAATTTTCACTGCGGGAATTGATTTTTAATTAACCACGGAGTAACACGGAGGCAAGAAAAAGTAACAGCCGCCCAAACTGGACGGCTATTACCCTTTAGCTATTTTTTAAAAAGAAGTTGAACATATACTTTTTCAGTATACCACCATCTATCAAGTGAACTATATCTAAGAACAAATTCATTACTTATAAAATTGTTAATAGATACATTATTAAATTCAAATGAACGTTGAGTCCAACTAGTTTGATTACTAGGAAGCCAAAAACTTATATGAGGAGTTAGTTGAGTAATTCCTGTTGCCGGTGAATGAAAAAGATGTAAACGTTGTTCACCATAATTATTTGAACCTCTTCTTACATCCATTTTAATAAAAAAATGGATTGTTTTATATCCCTGTTGTATCATGGTTTCTAGATCAATGCCAAATACATTAAAATTAACTAGATCATGATGCTGACCAAATACATCTTTATGATTATCAATTTCTTTCCAAGTGTTACGAACAAGTATATTATCTGTCAAATAATTATTAGGCCAAATAGAAGGAGGCTCTATAAAAGTCCCAACTGGAGGTAAATTTTTATAAAAATCTTCAGCGAATGTTATTTCACCAATAGGTGAATTATCAAAAATACCATTTGAAGAGTAATCCCATTTAGGAATTAATTCACCTTGACGAGCACAAACAAGTGTTTCCCAACCCTTTAATACTTGGTTATCCAAACTAGTTTCAATTAAAAAATAAACATCACTAGTAGCATATAAAGCGTATCTATGCCATCCAGCGGGTTCTCCATTTCCACCGACAGTAAATGATGTAGTAATTGATTCGGTAAATTCTTCAGCGGTTGTAAATGTATCTGTTGTTGATAATGAATTTGATCTTGTGTTAGTAACAGTTCCAGTCCAATCATAAGATGCTTTTGCGGAAAAAGTACCGATAGGGAATTTTTTTTTCCAGGATGCTTGAATACCAACTTTATGAGTGTTAGTATCGGTAAATGTTACAGTATTGGAAATAGTACTTGTTAAGGATTGAGTTATAGAACTTTGATTTACAGTTGTTCGTGAAAAGTGAACAGGTGTTGTTCCATTAAAATGAGTATTAGCGATCGTAGATATATGCACATTTAAAACTGTCCCAACATCAATTAAATAAAAATTACTGTCTCCTTCTGAATAAGAACCAATTACCCAGGGTTCTCCATCAGATGCAGGTATAGGTACTGCTCTTAACGCAAGATTAGACCTAGCAAAATCGTTAGTATCACCGCTGCCATCACCGCCTTCTTCCGGACAGGCCATAAATGAAAATCCGATTACCATAACAAGAGCGATAACTCCTAAAACCTTAAAAATGTTTTTCATAAAAACCTCCTTAGTTTAACCAAAAAAACATTAAAATATACATACACTCTATCTGTATGTATTATACATTCTAACTGTGGTTTGTAAAAATGTCAAACTATTAGCATTGTATTGAGATAGAAACTGTTAGAGTGGTATATGAAAGGCAAAGAAATAAGGGCTATTTTTGGCAATAATATAAGGTTTTTCAGGAATCGGCGAAACTGGTCACAGGCAGACCTTGCCGAATACGCAAATATATCAATAAATTACATCGGCGACATAGAAAGGGGTAAAAAATGGCCTCATCCTGAT
>WQXE01000036.1 GCA_009784995.1 Treponema sp.
AACAAAACATTAACATCTTTAAATGAAGGATTTTCCGCTTGCAATTGTTTTAAGTATGGAATCGCTTTTCCAATTTCATTTGTTTTAATTAATGTTGTAGCGAGTTTGTAGCGAAGATCCGCCAGAATATCAGCTTTTATATTTTGATGCCTAAGTCCTATTTCGAAATCCACGATCGCCGCTTCATATTGCCTTGTATCAAGATGGATAGTTCCCGCGAATAAACAAGCATTCGGTCCCATTACAGGATCAGCGCGTAAATGGTTAAAAATACGCAGCGCTTGTTCAATTTGGTTCGCTTCGTGATAACATTCGGCAAGCGTGTAAAGCGATTCTTTGTCGTCCGGGGCAAGGTCAATTGCTTTGCGGATAAAGTTCATCGCTTCTTTTGGTTTTTTCAATCTGAAAAGCGAATGACCCATATATCGAAGAACAGCGGGGCTGTCAGGGTCTTGAGTGCGCGCTTGTTTTAAAAGCTGGACAGATTTTTCGTAATTTTTTCTTTCAAATTCAAGAACCCCTAATTCATAATTAACTTCAAAGTTATCCTGCCTGAATGTCCTTGCCATCGAAAAACCTTTGTAGGCTTGTTCAATCATATTGAGTTTGCGGGCGGAAAGACCGTATCGTAAAAATACTTCAAAATTATCTATACCTTGAACCTGGTTCATTGAAATTTGATCAATCAATGTTTCATAAGTTTTCATTGCTCTGTCCCAGTTGCTTTCGTCAAAATAGGCTGTTGCCATCGTAAAAAGCGCTTCCGGGTCGTTAGGGTTTTGAGCGAGTCTTTTTGTAGCTTCTTTTAACGCTACACTTCGATCTTTGGATATTCTTCCTCCGCCAAAAGAAGATTTTCCCATAGCTCCTTTTAACAATAGAAGAACACTTACAACCAAAACAATGGCAATTACCGCGATTAAAATAGGATCCATAATTAGTATTATCGGTCATTTTTATGGTTTTTATCAATTACTTAGCCAATTATTGTACACAATATTGAATAAAACTGGTCAATTTGGATAAAACTGGTCTTGACAAAGGTAAATTCTGCAACTAAATTTAATAAAATAGCTAATATAGTTTGGAAAAGGAGTTGATCTAATGGCATCAAGTATTGGAATTAAGATCGCCAATGGAGAATTCTACCCACTGGTGGAAGAGAATTCTCTAATTAAGAAAAAATTAATTCTTACCACTGTCCATGATGATCAGCCAAGTGTTCAAATCGATCTATTCAGAAGCCCCGCCAATGTTATGACAGACGCTCAGTACATAGGTACTGTTGTTGTCGAAAATATAAGACCAAAACCTAAAGGTGAACCTTCCATAGAAATGGTAATTTCCTCCGATAAAAACGGCGATATAATCGCTGATGCCATTGACCTTGACGCGAGTTCAAACGGCGAACATTATGTTTTGACTGTTTCATTAAAATCTATAGATGATATTTCAAAGGATATGGAGATTCAGGATTTTGAGCTTGAAGCAAACGAAGAGCCGCCTTCGGGTCTTTATCAACACGCGAATAAAGTCAGGCAAAAAGAAAAAAAACCTGTAAGTCCATGGCTTTTTATATTACTTGCCTTACTTTTACTTTTGGGACTTCTCGCCGGGTGGTTGTTTTTTATGGGTGGGTTAGAAACCGCTCGTTCATGGTTTAATAGATCCGCGGCTGTAGTTACACCCGCGCCGCTGCCGCCGCCCGCGCCGGTTCCAGCGCCCACACCTGAGCCTGAACCTGTAAGAACGAGCGAACCTGAACCAGTTAATGAACCAGTTCAGCAGGTAGTTGAACCTGTTCCTGTTATTCAAGCGCCGCCGACTCCACCCGCGCCAAGACAGCAGGGAAATGTAGTTCGCGCCAACAATAGAGTTCCGCCTGTTTTTTCGTTTAACGTTCCTGAAACCATTCCAAGAGAAGGCGTCAGTTATGTAATTCGATGGGGTGATACATTATGGGATATTGCCGAAGCTTTCTATCGTGATCCGTGGCAATATCCGCGTATCGCGAGGCATAATAATATCAGCAACCCGAATCTGATTATTTCAGGCAGAACAATTCGTGTTCCTCCCAGGAATTAGTGTGGTTACGCTGGTTCGAAGTTTTGTTATTGTTTTATTTATACTATTAATATGTTCATGCGCGTCTCCGCAAATCTTTAAAGATCAAAATGATTTTTATTTAGGTTTATTAATTTCCGATGATAACGCGGATAAAATCGCGGAAAAAACAAGATTGTTCGAAAACGCTCTTTCCAGTTCAAATGAATATATAAGGCGCGCCGCCGCGGATGAACTCGCGGTTTTAATGTTTAATGGAACAGAACTTTCCAATAAAACAATTGAGCTGCTGCGCAAAAACGCGTCCCCCTGGTGGGTTTCGGCTCTTGATATAACTGTGCCTCTCGCTGCCGGTAACGCGCCCAACAAACAAAAAATACTTTCGTTCCTGCTTGATTTTGAACAAAACGCGTTTATTTCTTTTGATGACGCGAGGCTCTTTACCATACAGGAATTAAAAAAACGTAATATTTCTTTTACAGGGTATGAAGAAGCTGTTATCGAAGCGCATTATGCCGTTTCGCGCCTGCGTTATACTGACGCGTTAAACTCATTCCGTTTTTTCAGGACAGGCAATACTTGGCCCTCGCAAATACCCGCGATTTTTATTCAACATCCAAATTTGATAAACGATTTAGGAAGAACATTTGAAGCTGTTCAAGCTTCGCGTAATGAAGGGCTTGCTCTTTTTTTACAATGGGAAACGCAATTACACAGATTAAATTCCAGAACAAATGATGATCTCCGTTACAGACTTTTATTTTACGCCGGCAGAATCGCGCGGCGTATTGGACAAACACAAAACGCTCAGGCGGTAACTCTTTTTGAACGCGCGTTGCCTTTAGCTCCCGATTATGAACAGCAGGACGCTTGTATTTGGTACATACTGGATTTATCAATGGGTGGACCTGTAAACGTAATTATGGAACGTTACGAACGATTGGTTCCACTCTGGCACATCGGCAGTTATTACAACACACTTACAGAAAGATATTTGCACCGGCTTGTTTCGGTTAGAGACTGGAGAAGGATAATCAGAACCTTTGAAGTTTTAAAAGATGTTCATGGCATTAATATAAAAGCCGGTTTCGCGTGGGTTATCGCGCGCGCGATTGAAGAAGGGTATCTTTCCGCCGAAGAAAACCGTCTTGCAGCCCGCGCGATAAATCCAGCCGCGGCAAATAACGCGGCAGCAGATGTTAACGCGTTTATGCGGTTTGCGTATAACGCTGTTGATAATGTGGCTATGCCCGGAATTTATTACCGTATGCAAAGCGCCGATGTACTTGGCTTACCGTACCTTGTTTTTAGCAATAATGTTCCGGCTGTGCCGGATTCCGCTGTTTTACAATTTATTCTTGGTTTTTTTCACAGCGGCGCCGCTGATTTAGCAAATCCATACATCCGGTTACATGAAAGAAATCTTTCCGTCGATGAATTACGCGCGGTAGCTCAAGCGCTTGACGAAGCGCGATTGTATCCGCAATCCATGCGGGTAGTTAGTCTTTATATTAACAGGGATGGTTATACAAGAAACAGGCGTGATTTGGAATTGATGTATCCTCGCCCTTATCTGGAGTTAATAGAAAGAAACGCTAAATATTTTAATTTGGAAGCGCCTTTACTTTTGGGACTTATCCGTACAGAGAGCGCGTTTCAAAGCGCCGTAGGTTCACATGCCGGAGCGGTCGGGTTGTCGCAGCTTATGCCGGCTACAGCAAGAGAACAGGCGGAAAATATCAGGCGCAGGGGAGGTCCTGACTTTTTCGGGACAGACAATACAATCGACAGAACAGACCCGGAAGCCAATGTTTATATCGGTTCGTATTATTATAATTACCTTTTAAGCAGATTTAACAATAACGCCCAGCTCGCGTTAATGTCCTATAACGGCGGACAGGGACGGGTTCGCAGGTGGTTTACAGCCAGTACCTTCCCTGTAGATCTGTTTGTAGAAACTGTTTCAATTTACGAAACCAGAGACTACGGCAGAAGAGTACCCGCCATCGGCAGAATTTACGAAGAATTGTATTACAAGTAATTATTTTACGGATTTAATGAATATTCGATATTTTTTTTGATAACAGCTGTTAAATTTGATGTAAGCTCTTTTTTTATACTGGCAGGCATTTTGGATAAGTAATCGTTAATATTAAGTTTTTGCTCTTTTTTCTTGTCTGTTGATTCATAAACAAATAATTCGTGGGACGAAATTTCCAAAGCGGCGGCAATTTTTTCGATTTTCTCGAACGAAGGAATGCGCCTGCCCATTTCTATTTGCCCGATGTAATTGGAAGATGTATCGCACATTCTCGACAGAGTACCTTGAGATATTCCTCGTTCCTTACGGATTTTCTTTAAATTATTAATAAAAATCTGTTTTAAAGTCATCTTTTAAAGTTTATTAAATACATTAACAATATTAATTTATATTTGCCTTATTGACATATATATGAGATTGTATTATTATGTCATATAACTAGGGGTGTATGTTCCTAAATTTATGTTTTTAAGAGGTTTTTATGAAAAACGTAATGAGGTTTTTTGGGATTTTTACTTTAATGGCGGTTGTGGGATTTACATTTATTTCATGCCCAGAAGATGAAAATGGTGATCCTGATAATAAAGATAGAATGAACATAGTTGGAGAAATATTAAGGCTTTATGATTTACCTGTGGAATTTGATGGTTTTGATACACTAAGTAAAACAGATTTTTGTTATACATTGGATTATGAATATTGGGATATTATTCCTCTTAGTGATTTAATTACAGGAACTCCAAAAGTTGAAGTTCATAATAAAAAACTTACAATTGAACTGGACCAAGTAAAACCAGATAAATTAATGACTTATGATGAACTTTTTTTACTTTTTTCAAGTTTTAATATTTATACTCCTCCTAATTTTGATAATTTTACATTCACTCCTTCTAATGCAAGAGTTTTTCTTCTTCCAACTCTTCTTACTTCTGATGAAAGTCATAAAATAGAATATTGGGATTTGGATGGAAATGAAATAAGACAAGGGTATTTGTATTATGTAGATAAAGATATGGTTATGAATGGAACGATGATACTATATGGTGGTGATCATATTTATAATAATGTTTCTTTAAAAAAAGGCTGGAATTTTGTATTTATGACAGGAGATAGCTCTATTATGAACGTAACAGCAAATAGAAATGCAACAAACCCTGGTTATAAATGGACAGTTTGGGAAAGATAATTATCCATGAAGATCTAGATTGCCCGTATTGCAGTTAAGTTTAATTTGTAAAAATTCTTCATTAAATTTGCGTTGCCAAATTGGTACCGTAATAAAAGCGTCAAACACTAATTACTTAAACTTTGTATTGTTTCCATGTTCAAACCAGTAATTTCCTGTACAAATTCCCGGGTAGAACCTTTGGCAAGAAGGTTTTGTGCGATAGTGTGTTTTTCACAATATTTTAAATAATAGCACCAAACACCAGTTTCCTTAATTATAGTTAAATTAAAACTTTACTTTAATATTTTTTAATGATAATATAATATTCTGGACAATGAAAAACAAAAAAAACGTAGTATGATTCGTGGATATCTTCATGATTTTGGAAAGTTATTTATTGATATTTCTAAATTAGCTTTTGGAAGTTTGGTACTTGGATCTGTAATAAGATGGGATATTTCTCATACTATGGTTTTTACATTAGGAATTATTTTTTCAGTAATTATTGCAATTACTGGAATTTACTTAGCAAGAACATTTAAGGAGGATTGATATGATACATCCATTTTATATTATTGTTGGTGCATTAGGTTTTTTTGCATTATTTGGTTTAATTTGTGTATTTATTGGACGTCATTTTATAGATAAAGAACAGCCACAGACTTAAATCAGAACTAATCCGCGAACATTCTATTCCAGCGTTCATTGTATACCAAGCGCTTTTTCCAACTGCTCTCTTGGGTTTCCGCCTCTTGCGGTTATTGATTTTGCCGCCGCAATAAATGTAGGAAGGTCGCTTCCGGAGCGTTCGTATAAATCAGCGTAAAAATTATCCGCCGCATGGTACAATCTGAAAAGCTCTAGATAAGCGTTGTTGATTGGCAAATCGATAAAAAAGCGATAATTATCGTTGGTAAAAAGATTTTCGTATTCGGCGGCAAATCTTTCTTTCGCGTTGTTGATAATCCGATCTTTTTCCAGTAATTTTTCTTCTCTGGAAATATTACTTGTATACATTACATTTAATTCAGCGATTAATTCCTGAATAAACGCGATGTAATTTTGACTGTTTGTATCTGAAGTAAACATGTCCTGATATTCTTTGGAATCTTCACCATATCGGTTTTTTATAAAAATCCTGGATCCTTCGCCTCCGATAAATGTCGCCAGCTCTTCATTAAATTGAACTTGTCCTTTTAAAAAAACTGTAGCGTGAACCTGTTCGTGAATGATAAGGTCGGCAAGTCTTGAAGGCGTATAATTGCGCATATATGAAAAAAGCGGGTCTTTAAACCAGCCCAGTGTGCTAAACGCGTCTACTCCTCGAATCCAGACATCCAGGTCTTTTTTTTCCAGTTTTTCTCTTTCCTTACGGGCATCCTCTACATTAAAAAACCCCTTATAAGGCAATCTGCCTACAATGGGGTAATTCCACTCATGCCGCCGGAAAGAGTCTCTCGCGGAGGCTGAAACCACCGCGGCAAGATAATTACGATCGAGTTCAACGTAATTTGTGTAATTTTTGCTCATCGCAAGACCCAATTCTTCGCTCGCGAATCTGCGGATATCCAATACAAGCTTTACAAATTCCTCATCATCAACCTGTTCTAAAGGGATTGCCTGATTCAAGTAACCGAGCATGGTCATACCTTGCGTTAAGGTATAACAGCCGGGGAGAACTGTACAAAATAATATAATTAAAACAGTATTTAACAAAATTGGTAAATGGTAAAACTTGATATATTTCATAATACTCCTTGCATTTTGTCTATATTTATTCTATTATAGCCCAGTATAGTTTTCTAAAATATATGTTTGGAGGGATAAATGTCAAGACCAATTACGTTATTTTCCGGACAATGGGCGGATATGCCTTTTGAAAAATTTTGCGAAAAAGTAAAGTCTTTTGGTTATGAGGGAATCGAAATTGCCTGTTGGGGTGATCACCTTGATTTAAAAAAAGCGGCTACTGACCTTAAATATGTGGAAGAACGCAAAAATATCCTTAAAAACTACAATTTAAAAGTTTGGGCTATCGGAACACATTTGATAGGTCAATGTATTGGCGATAATTGGGAGCCTCGCCTAAACGGTTTCGCTCCTGCCGCGCTTGCCGGCAAGCCGGAAGAAATCCGAAAATGGGCAATTCAGGAAATGAAATACGCCGCGGTTGCCGCGAAAAATTTGGGTGTAAAAATTGTTACAGGTTTTATGGGAAGCCCCATTTGGGCATACTGGTATTCATTCCCGCAGACAACCGAACAGATGATAAATGACGCTTACGCGCAAATCATAAAAAATTGGTCTCCTATTTTTGACGATTTCGATAAAAACGGCATAAAATTTGCCTTGGAAGTTCATCCTACAGAAATTGCTTTCGATTATTATACCGCGGAGCGTCTTTTAAAAGAATTTAAAAGCCGCAAAACACTTGGGTTTAATTTTGATCCGTCTCATTTAATTTGGCAGGGTGTTAATCCAAATCTTTTTATCAGAGATTTTGCTCCTAAAATTATTCATGTTCACATGAAAGACACCGCTGTCACTCTTGACGGTAAAGCCGGAATATTAGGTTCGTTCCTTACTTTTGGTGATGTAAGGCGCGGCTGGAACTTCCGTTCGCTCGGACACGGCGATGTTGATTTTGAAGGCATTATCCGCGAACTTAACGCGATCAATTACAAAGGACCGCTTTCTGTTGAATGGGAAGATTCCGGAATGAACAGGGAAGTTGGCGCGAAAGAGGCGTTTGAATTTGTCAAAAATATTAACTTCTCGCCTTCGGATGTCGCGTTTGATGACGCTTTAAAAACTGAATAGTGGGCTTGTTGTAAAACTCGATTAATTTTTATTTGTTATGGGAGGGATAGCAAATGAAAAAAATATTAATAATTTCTCTTGTTTTTCTTTGTAGTTTTCTGTTTGCCGATGATTACAAATGGGATTATGTTAACGCGTTAACAAGAGGCGATTATCCTGTAATCGAAAACATTATAAATCGTAATATTAATAATGTTCCCGCTTCGGAAAAAAGACTTATTTTAAATTTCGCTCTTATATATTCGCGCGGGGAAACTACATTACAGGTTTTATCTTTATTACGCAGACATAATGTTATTCCAAACGCTTTTGATTTATATACGGCGATTAACAGGGATCAACCTGATACTGTTATTCAATATATTCTTAATAACGGAGTACAGCCAAACGGCGAAATTCTTCTTTTGGCGATGGAAAAACAAAGATTAAATTTCGCGTCGCAATTTATTCAAGCCGGAGTGGATGTTAATTATCAATATCCGCTTTCAAGAGATTATTCCGACGGTATGACCGCGCTGTTACACGCGTCAAGATATAATAACATGGAACTTGTAAGGCTTTTGGTTGATCGCGGAGCCAATATTAACGCCAGAAATAGAGAGGGAAATACAGCGTTATCAATCGCGCAGTATAATGGAAACGCGCAAATTAGTGATTTTTTAATTGGCAGGGGAGCGAATCATACAGGTGTTACTCAAAATCCGAACCAGCAATCGGGAGGAATTGGCGCTTTTATGGATACACAGGTTGCCGAGTTTCAACCCGGCAGCTACAGGCTTTCCAGAGGAAACAGGGATTTAACTTTTACAGGTACCGCGAATTACGGGAGTATAGCTTTTATCAGAGACAACAGGGTTTACAGCGGCAGTTATCAATCAAATAATGGAAATTTAATTATGATTATGGACGGACGTATGTTCACATACAAAGTTGATTCTGAAACATCATTTTCAGGTAACGGCGAAGTATGGGTTAGAACCTCTAATTAGCGTCTGTTCATAAAGTCGGTTATTTTAACCGTTAATATCAATTAACGATGCTTTGTTTGAATTACCGTAAGCGCTTCGCTGACTTGACGCGTAAGGATTGTTACGCAGGGCTGTAATTTCCGATCTAAGTTCCAACATACGTTTGGATAACAATTCCTTGTTTTTGGTTGATCGTATAACGGCTTCGCTTTTTAAATTTTCCAATGACGCTTTAAGACTTGGTACTTCTTCCTGACCTTGTTCTGTTACTCTTATTGGATTTTTTTCGGAGATAACTGAATAATACATTTCTTCCAAAGGATCGATTACTTTTTGGATGGAGAAAATATCCGCTACAATTTTTTCTTCAATTTCAACGTAAGAAAGAAGATCTTCCGCGCTTCCGGATTCTATTACATTCTGCTGTTTGTCCAGTAAATCCAGATAATTACGGAAACGATCTCTTTGCTGTGAAAGCAATGTTTTAAAACGTTTTAATACAGCGACTCTTTGAGCGAGCTCCGCCGAATCAATATCGGTTGTTGTTAATTCTTCTATATTAGCCATAGTTGACATTTTTCCTCCCATTTTTACGAACTATTTAACCTGCGATATTTAAACCTACAGCTTCACTTGGCTGGTCTACTTTACTTTGGCTGGCGACTGTGTTCCATGTATTTTTAAGATCGGCAAGCATATCCCGGACAACTACTATTCTTGGTATACTCTGACTTATATTCGCTTCTACAAGTTCTCTGTTAAACCAAGTATACAAGGAGAACAGGTTTTTGGATATTTCGCCGCCCTGTTCAAAATTAAGAGAAACCATCAATTCTGTAATGATTTCTTCGGTTTTCATGATCGCTTTACTTATTTGCTCGATTCTGCCGGGGTCTTTTTTGTCGGTTTTATTCAATTCAAGAAGCTCAAGAGCTTTTGTCAGTTGTTTTACAGCCTCATCATAAAGCATGACAATAAGCTGCCCCTGTCCCGCAGTCCTGATTTTTGTTTCTTTATATGTGGAAGACGCGTTTTTATATGACATAGATCCCCTCAACTAAATATCGGCATATAAAAAATTTACTTTAATATATTTTTAATTTTTCCTTATTATTAGTAAATTTCTTTCTTCGTCCAGAAACGGCACAGAGTAGGGAACCGCCTGCCATTTTACGTTTATTCCGGTCATTTCCGCTTCGATTTTTTCTTTTTTACCTTTGTACGCGGCAATTAAACCGTCTGGTTTGCATATTTTAAAAAGGGTTTTTAACAACTTTGGTTCGATTGGTTTAAAAGCTCGAAAAGTGACAAGGTCAAATTGATTTGGTTCAACTTTTTCTATTTCTTTTTCTTCGATATTGATATTTGATAAATTTAACACTGCTTTTGTATTTAATAAAAAACCGGCTCTGCGTCCCATACGCTCGATGAGGGTAAAATCGCAGTTTGGCAGAGCAATCGCTAATGGAATACCCGGCAACCCCGCACCCGACCCCGCATCAGCGACTTTGATAGGAGGAACCTCTCGCAAATTTCGAACCGAAGGTTCGGCAAAGGCGCAAAGATCGCCAAGTGAAGATTGAAGTAGATTTGAAATTATTCCTAGCGGTGCTAGGGAGTCCAGGATGTGTTTAATAATTAGTTCATTTGTATCGGTTACTCCAACTAAACCATAAACGGGGTTAAATGTCTCAATTTCTTTTATGTAAAGTTCTAAGCGATTTCGAATTTCTTCATCGCTTTGTTGTAAAATTTCTAAACCTTGAATTAATAATGTGTTTAAATTCATCCTTAATATTTAACTCCGTGTCTCCGTGCCTCCGTGTGAAATAATCTGGAAGTATCTATATAAAGTGCACAAGGTTTTTTTCTTTTATATAACCGTTTGTATGCGCCAATACATAAGTGCCGAACGCGTTCAACATAACATCAATAAAAGTGCCTACGGCAATCAGATAAAAAGCAATCGGCTTCATGATAAGATACGCCGCTTTGTATTCGCCTCCGCCGTAGATTAGGCAAAGCGCGGCTAACGCGATATACGCTCCATCACCGGGATGACGCGCCAACGCGAAAGAAATCGCGAAGGCGTATAAACCGATTGTCAGTAAATCGACAGAACCTATTCTTAAATAGGAATACGACTTTATTATAACGATGAATGCCGCCGCCGCGACCATCGCGCTTCCGCATCTGCAAAAAGTCGCGAATAACGATAATGACAACGCGCTGGAACGGCGCTGAACGCCGAAATTTTCTTTTGAATGACGCTGAAGAACCGGAATGGAAAAGTTTACATCACCGGAGAAAAAGGCGGCAATCGCGGGACCTAAAAAACCGTATAAAACCCGCCAGGGGTTTGTTTTTGGTTTTAAAAAATATAAAAAAAGCGGAAAGATTCCAAAACATAAAACGACGCTGAATAATCCAAGCATAACGATTAGGTCTTTATACACTTGCGCCTGTAATAACGAGTTAAAACGAACCGCCCAAAAAGCCGCGAGAACTATCAATATAAATCCAAGTATTTCAGAAAAGAATGACGCGACATGATAAAAGATTCTGGAAAGTGAATCTATAAGGGAAATAACAGGTTTGGAATAATTGCGATCGTAATTTAAACCAATGCCAAGAAAGAACGCGAATACACAAAATGGAAACAGGAATATACCGTCTTTGGCAAGTACACTGAACATATTTGAGGGGAATAAATCCATTATATTTTCGGCAATACTTAAACTTAATATTTCCGTCTGTACGTCAGTTTCTATAGGTATTCTTTCCGGCGAAAAAATTATTGTTACCATTATACCCGCGAAAATTACAAAAGCGGAAACCGAAACAATTAAAATAATATTTTTTAAAACCATCGGCCAAAATTGTTCGTCCATACGAAGTTCATAAACCGCGATTGTAAGAGCGAATACCAAAACGGGCGCTACCGCGTATCGTCCTATTCCCAACGCGAGTCTTTCCAGCCATATAAGCGCCGAAAAAACACTTTCACTGTCAGGAAGCAGGAAACCTATAGTCATTCCCAAAACGGAACCAATTAATAATTTTATCCAAACTTTCATGGAGATTCTCCCAAACTCAATCTGTTTATTAAGGATAACGTATTTAAAAATTTTAGCCTAGAGGTGAATAATACGGGCATTTGTAAGAATTTCTGATGAAGTGTCGGTTATTAAGATATCATTTTCCAGGCGGCAGCCGCCAAGCAAAGGGTCGTAAAGACCGGGTTCTATGGTAAAAATCATTCCGGGTTCCAAAACCCACTCGTTTTCATTTGAATTTCTTATTACAGGGTATTCATGTTCCTGAAGCCCGATGCCGTGCCCGAGCCCGTGCGGCATTTTCTTTTTTGATTTTGAAAAAAATGAATCTACAGCGGCGGCAATGTCCTTTGCCTGTGTTCCGTTAAGTGCCATAGAAACCGCGAGTTTCGCGGCTTTTTCTACCATGTTAACAAGCTTTTCCTGTTTTGGATCCAAATCACGGGCGAAGGTTAGAGTTACATCGGTGCAGTATCCGCCTAATTTTACTCCAAAATCCAGAATCGAAAGACCCTGTCCGCCGAATGGAGCGTGTGTCCAGGTTGGGAAGGCGTGAATTGCGTAACTTCTGTCCGCTCCTGCGGCGAGAATGTCAAAACTTGTACCTTCGCAGCCCTGTCTTCTGGCTTCCGTTTCGATAAATAACGCCGCGTCAGCCTCGGTTTTAATTTTTCCCGATTTTACATTTTCTTCTATAGAATTGATTAGTTCATTTGTAATATTCGCGGCTTTTTTTATAATCGCAATTTCTTCCGCGTCTTTAATGGAACGTAATCTTCTCATTTCCGATGCCGCGCCGTTTTCACGGCAGAGAATGTCAAAATCTGTTAACTCTCCCACAAAGTCAAGGAATGAAGGATAGGAAGTAACCGAAGGTATTTCAATTTTTGAACCAACAGGTATTCCAAATTTTTTCGCGACCGCGGCGATAGCTTTACTTGGCTTTCGATTAAAATCATTATAAGAAGAAATAATCGCTCCGGATTGCGCTGCGTAAATTTTAGCGAGGTTGATGTCCCAGGCGACAAGAATCGCTTTTCCGTTATTGTCAGCTTTTTCATCAGCAGATTTTTTATCAATTTTATCAATGGAAAGGAAAAGTAAAGCATCACCCGGATGCCCTGTAAGCCAGCGGATATTTTGATCCCGTCTTGTCTCGGTATCTTCAAGCATTAAAAGGTTTATACCTTCTTCTGCCATCCAATTGTAGATTTTTTTCTGCCGCTGCGCAAAGCTGTTTTCCTTTTCCATTTTTAGCCTATCTTTTTTCTTTAACCTTTTCTTTTTCTTTGGTTATTTTCGCTTCAAGTTTATCGATCATTTTATCGATGGCTTTGGTAAGTTCAAAATCTGATTCCTGAACATGAACAGAAACTCCCCAACGGAAGTTTACGGTCGTATCGGCGACAAAATCTTTTTCTTTTTTGATTGTAATCAAAAGGTCTACAATCATGTTTTCGGCATTGCGGATCCTTTCGATTTTTTTATTTAAGTATTCCTTCGCGTCATCATGCAGTGAAAAATGTACTGCTTTAATATCCAAGTTCATTTTGAACCTCCCCGTATTTTTCGATTGTATGAAGAACCCATATCAAGTTCCTTCCTATATTTTGCCACAGTTCGGCGTGCTAGCGCAATTCCTTTTTGACTTAATAACGCGCAAATATCCTGATCCGACAATCGGCGGTTTTCCGCCGTTATTATCTCTTTTATTATCTCTTTTACGCTTTCTTTGGAAAATTGAGAGCCCGAAGAGCCCGCTCCGCTTATAGAATTTGTAAAAAAGTAACGAATTTCGTAAATTCCCCACTCTGTTTGCATGTATTTGCCGTTTGCGGTCCTGGAAACCGTTGTTTCATGCACAT
>WQXE01000037.1 GCA_009784995.1 Treponema sp.
ACAGCTTTTGAATTGATAAAAGGAAATAATAATGAATAAAAAAATCTCTATTATTTATAACGGAATAATAAAAGAAAACGCTGTTTTTGTCCTTTTGCTTGGTTTGTGTCCCGCTCTTGCGGTGTCTACCGATACTTTAGACGCGATAGGTATGGGGCTCGCGACTACCTTTGTTCTAGTTGGTTCAAATACGGCTATTTCGTTATTACGCAAAAGTATCCCATTTAAGGTACGAATACCATGTTTTATCGTTCTTATCGCGGGTTTCACAACTATTATCAGATTATTGGTACAGGCATATATATATGATCTTTATACCGCGCTTGGAATATTCCTTCCACTCATCGCGGTTAATTGTATTGTATTTGCACGCGCTGAAATATTCGCGAGTAAAAATAATATACTGGATTCTATAATTGACGCGGTCAGCGTAGGAATTGGATTTACGCTCGCTATGTTTCTTATTTCTTCATTACGAGAAATATTCGGTAACGGAACATGGTTTAGAATGGCATTGCCGTTTTTAAATGAGAATAAAATTGAAATCTTTATATTGGCGCCCGGTGGTTTTATAGTATTTGGGCTTTTAATCGCGATTATTAACAAAATTTCTAATGAAAAAGCTATAAAAAGAAAAAACTTTGGATGTGAACATTGCTCTTCTAAAGCGTCTTGCGCAAAAATTTCTTCAGCGAAGGAGGAATGTAAATAATGGATTATAGAATTCTAATTACTGTAATAATCAGCACAGTACTGGTTAATAATTATGTATTACAAAGATTTCTTGGCGTATGTCCATTCCTGGGTGTTTCCAAGGAGCAAAAAAGCGCTATAGGTATGAGCGCCGCGGTAATATTTGTTATGCTCCTCGCGACTGCTGTAACATGGCCGATATATAATTTCTTCCTGGCAAAAAATGGACTTGGTTTTTTACAAATAATTGTTTTTATTCTGGTTATCGCGACACTTGTACAATTTGTTGAAATCGTATTAAGAAAATTCATTCCATCATTATATAAAACGCTTGGTGTTTATTTACCGCTCATGACAACAAACTGCGCTATTTTCGCGGTAACAATGGTAAATATTGAAGAAGGTTATAGCTATATCGTATCTATTATAAACGCGTTCGGTTCAGGTTTTGGATTTTTTCTTGCTATGGTTATTTTTTCCAGTATTCGTCAACATACAGAAAACGCGGATCCGCCGCAGGCTTTTAAAGGTTTACCTTTGATACTTATATCCGCGGCTATACTTTCATTTTCTTTTTATGGTTTTGCGGGCGTAGCGGAAAATCTGTTTCGTTAACAGGATATAAAAAAGGGGTTTTTATATATGAGCATGATAATTACTGCTGTTGTTTCTGTGACTACTATTGGCATTATTTGCGCGATTATTCTTAATGTAGCTTTTCAGCTAATGTATGTAAAAGTTGATGAACGTATCGCTAAACTAACAGAAATAATGCCAGGTGTTAATTGCGGCGCATGCGGATATCCGGGATGTTCAGCTTACGCTGAAGCGTTAATCAATGAAAATGTAGATACAAATCTTTGCACACCCGGCGGCTCCAGTGTTTTAAATAAAATCAGTTCAATACTTGGTGTAGAAGCGTTAGCCATTGAACAAAAAATCGCGGTTATATCCTGCTGCAGCGATTTTAATACAAGGCAGAAAAAAATGGATTATATCGGTGTACAATCATGTGAAGCCGCTAAAATGTTATACAGCGGAGATAACGCCTGCGCGTTTGGATGCCTCGGTTACGGTGATTGTAAATTACTCTGCCCAAGTAACGCTATTTACATGGAAAACGGACTCGCTCATATTATTAAAGAGCTTTGTACAGGATGCGGTCTTTGTGTAAAAGTTTGTCCGAATAAATTAATTTCGATAGAAAACGCGGATATAAAAGTAGTTGTTAGCTGCAAAAATATAGAAAAAGGCGCCGCCGCGAGAAAAAAATGTTCATGCTGCTGTATCGCCTGTACAAAATGCGTAAAAGAATGTTGTCAGGGAGCGATTGTTATCGAAGATAATCTCGCGAAGATCGATTACACAAAATGTGACGGCTGCGGAAAATGCGTGGAAGTCTGCGTAACAAAATGTATACATAAATTATAATTATTTTGCGGCGGTTTCGTAGATTGTCTGCAAAGTACGCTCTACGCATTTTTCCCAGGTATATCCTTTTACTCTTTCAAGACCAAGCTGACGGCATTCATTGTAAATTTCTCTATCTGTACTAACCGTTACCATCCTGTCCGCCATATCTTCCGCGTTTAACGGATCAAAATAAAGAGCGGCATGATCCGCAGTTTCCGGAAGCGAAGCGGCGCGAGCGCAAATAACCGGAACTCCGCAAGCCATTGCTTCCAATACACCAGTGCCGAAACCTTCGTACATAGAAGGAATAACAACAAAGTCCGCGCCCGCGTAAAGCTCTGGTAAACTTTTTGGCGGAAAATGCCCTGTAAAGAAAATATCATTGCGCCAGGCGGAAGCGGACGCGGCTTCTTTTACAAGATTAGCGTTATTGTGATCTCCTCCCGCCAAAACAAGCCTGTGCGGAAATTTTGTTCTTTCTTTAAAAATACTAAAACCTTCGATAAGTTTAACATGGTTTTTAATTGGATGATCGATTCGTGATACGCAAAGCACATAAGGCCGTTTAAAACTAAACGGTTGTATTAAAAGCACGCTTTCCTCGTTACGTTGTCGCGGATAAAAAGACGCGTGATCAATTCCATTTGGAATAACAACAATTCTATTTTCTTTTACATGCGCTCTTTCTACCAACTCTTTTTTTACCCATTCGCTTACGGCGATAATTACATCCATGTGACGAAGCAAATTCGGTAAAACCATTCTTAATATTGCGCCAAGATGAACCCTTGTTTTACGGTTTCCCCAATAAGCCGCCATGTCATGAACTACGCCAATAGTCGGACAAGGCGATTTATACGGCAAGCACCTGTGAGCCGCGGGGAAAAAACAAGCGTCAAACTGCCGTGTGAGAGCGAACTTGGGGTATCTATATATATGCCATAATGAACTTGCGGTTCTTCCTTGAACCGAGCATTGCGGAATAAAATCGAAATTCGGAGCTACTTCGCTGTAGGCGTACCTGTCATATTCCCAGCCGAAAAGTTCAAAAAGAGCTTCCTGTGATGGCGATATATATTTAAGAAACTGGGTTACATACATTCCCACACCGGTCTTGCCGCCGTCGCAGGCAAAAGTATCCAGCCCTATTTTCATATTGAATTCTCCAGCCCCAATTATACCAGCCTGCTTTAAATTGTAAAGCCTTAAATAAAAAAAGGCCGCGCGGCACTCCGCGCGACCTTGGGGATTCTATCCCCAGATACCGGTTTTTCCTTTTTAAAGAACCCCTGCCAAAACCGGTACGGCTTTTTAAGCACAGCTTTTCCAAAGCCTAAAATACCTCAAGACCTATATTTTTTCCACTCCCACTTTTTTTATTTCTTCAATGAACTCATCTAGATTATTAAAATGCTTATAAACTGAGGCGAAACGAATATATGCGACTTTGTCCAGTTCTCCAAGTTTTTCCAATAATAAATCTCCGATTACCGAAGTTGATATCTCACGGCTGCCTTTGCTTAAAATAGCCGTTTCATCTTCGATTTCGTTAACCAAATTTTCGATTTGCATCTGAGAAAACGGCCTTTTTTCAAGAGCTCGCGCTACACCGCGTTCAAGTTTTAAGCGGTCAAAAGGTTCTCGTCTACCGTCCTTTTTAACTACCATAAACTGTCTTTCATCGATCTTTTCGTAACTTGTAAACCTGTAACTACAGCTGATGCACTCTCTTCTGCGTCTTACAGCGTCTCCATTCGCTAAAGACCTGGATTCAATTACCTTGTCCTCTATTGTGCCGCAGTGGGGACATCTCATATAGCGTTACCGTTCGTCATACTACTATATATAGTACACTATATATAGCGTAGTTGTCAAGCACCCCTACCATATTTTGTGTAGGTGCTTGTCACCAATTATGGTATAATTAGGTATGGAAAATCAGGTTTTAGCTTCATTTCTCAATCTCGCTAATGATTTTATTTGTTCTGGATATAAAAGCAAACAACCTGATGATATTTTTATCCCTGTTGTTTCTGACGATACTATCGAACAAATCGCGCAGGAAATAAACGCTTGCAGAAATTGTCCGCTTGGTGATACAAGAACAAACGCCGCGCCTGGAGAAGGTGTTTTTAATCCTTTAGTTTTGGTAATCGGAGAAGCTCCCGGCGAAGATGAAGATAAACAAGGGCGGCCCTTTGTAGGTAAAGCGGGTCAGCTCCTTGATAAAATGCTCGGTTCTATCGAGCTTTCACGTACAACAAATTGTTTTATCGCGAATGTTATAAAATGCAGACCTCCTTTTAACCGTAACCCTAACATAGAAGAAACAGCCGCTTGCGCGAATTTTCTTGAAAGGCAAATTAATTTATTAAAACCAAAATTTATTTTGATAGCGGGGAAAATCGCGGCTCACGCTTTATTAAAAAATACAGAACCAATAAACCAAATGCGCGGCAAAATTTATAAATTAACTTTTGGTGAAATAACATATCCGGCTCTTGTAACATATCATCCCGCGGCAGTTTTACGCAGTGATGAATATAGAAGACCAACATGGGAAGATTTAAAACTTCTTCGTGAAAAACTGGCGGAATTAAATTAAATTTTTATCGGGGTTTTGATGTCCGTTTATTTCGATTTAATTTTTGACATTCCTGTTTTAAATAATTCAAATGTTCATTCTTACACATATCAGGTTGATGATAAAAACGAAGCGGCTGTTGGAAAGCGCGCGATGGTTCCTTTTGGCAGGAGGGATATTTTAGGGTATATTATAGCGGAACGTGAAAATCCTCCGGACAGTATAAAAATTGAATCTATAAAAAAAATACGCCGTGTTGTAGATAAAGAACCGTTATTCGACACAAAGATTGTAGAAATCGCGCGCTGGATGGCGGATTTTTATTTATGTAATATAGGTCAGGCGTTATCTATTATGATTCCTTCCGGAAGAAGAATGATTGTTCCGGAAATTCCGGAAAGCGATGAAGAAATAGAACCGTCTCTTTCAATTTCAGACGAACAATATAACGCTTTACATGAAATTACTTCATCTACCTCTTCTGATATGTTTTATCTTTATGGAATTACAGGTTCAGGTAAAACCGAAGTATTTCTTCGAGCCGCTCAACACATGTTAAATATTGGTAAATCTGTTATTTATTTGGTACCGGAAATTTCTTTAACACACCAAACAGCGCAAATGATCGGCAGACGGTTCGGCTCTCTAGCGGCGACATTACATTCTGGAATGAGTCCTTCTACTCGATTAGCGGAATGGGTAAGAATTCGCCGCGGAGAAGCGCCAATTGTAGTAGGACCCAGAAGCGCTGTATTCGCGCCTGTTGTGAATCTTGGATTAATAATAATCGACGAAGAACATGATGGTTCATATAAATCGGGTAATACTCCGCGTTATCACGCGCGGCAGGTCGCGCTTCGCCGATGCAATTTGGAAGGATCTCCGCTTGTAATGGGAAGCGCTACTCCTTCAGCGGAAGCGTGGAAATTAATGTCAGAAGGCAGCATTAAACGCTTAGATTTAACGCGGCGTCTGTCTGGCGGTGTTATGCCTCAGATTAAAGCTGTAAGTCTCGCAAAAACACAAGGATGTTTAACAAAAGAATTAAAAGAAGAAATTCGCGTAACGGCGCAAATGGGAAAGCAGACAATTCTTTTTATGAACAGGCGGGGGTTCGCTCATTTTTATCATTGTCCGGATTGCGGATGGGAGCTAATTTGCAAACGCTGTTCTGTTTCTCTTACCTGGCATAAAAGCCGAGGCAGATGTATTTGCCATTACTGCGGGTTTTCACAATCACCGCCGACTGTCTGCCCAAATTGCGGATGCCTTGAAGCGGGATACAGCGGTTTTGGCACAGAAATGATCGAAGAAGAAGTCAGGCGGATTTTTCCGGATTTGCAAATACGTAGAATCGATGCTGATACCGCGAATAAAAAAGCGACTGACGAGTTAGGTCAAATTGCCGAAAAAAGAAATCTGGAAGATACATTAGCGCTTTTTAAAAACGGTGTTATTGATATTCTTTTAGGAACACAAATGGTCGCTAAAGGATTAAATTTTCCGGGAGTGCGTCTTGTTGGTGTTGTTTTCGCTGACACAGGTCTTCATATGCCTGACTTTCGCGCGGCGGAAAGAACTTTTTCTTTAATCGTACAGGTCGCAGGACGCGCCGGACGTTATTTTCCTGACAGCAAGGTTATCGTGCAAACATTACGTTTGGACGATCCAGTAATTAGCCGTTCATGCGCGCTTGATGTATCAGGTTTTTTTGACGCGGAATTAAAACAGCGAAAAGCGCTTAATTTTCCCCCATATTCAAGAATTATACGTTTTACAATCCGCGCCAAAGATGTAAAAAGAGCGGATACGGCTATTAAACAATTAGATTCGCTCATTAAACCGTTAATAATACAAGGTATTGATAAACTTGGACCTGCCGAATGTCCAATCGGAATTATTAATTTTAATCATAGAAGGCAGATAATTTTACGCTGCTCTTCTATGGGACCAATTCATAAACTGGCAAAAGAGGTTTTATTTCGTTACGAAAAAGAAAAGGATGTTAAAACATACCTGGAAGTTGATGTCGATCCTATAAGTATGTTATAAATAATTTATGAAATTACTTCTTCATTGCTGCTGCGCTCCCTGTACAATCGGTTGTGTCAAATATTTGCGTGATAATGACGGCGAAGATATACAGCCAAATCTTTTCTGGTATAATCCAAATATTCATCCATTAAACGAATACAAGTCGCGATTTGATACTCTTACAAAATACGCGGCTGATGAAAAAATAAATTTAATTAGTATTAATGAATATGGTTTAAAACCTTTTTTACATGATATTTTTCCGGATATCGAAAATCGCTGCGAAAAGTGTTATCGTATTCGCCTTGAAAAAACAGCTTCATTCGCGGCACAGGAAAAATATGACGCGTATAGTACAACCTTATTTATAAGCCCATATCAGGATCATGAATTAATAAAAAAAATCGGCGAAGAAGCGGCAAATAAATATAATATTGAATTTTTGTACAGGGATTTTAGACCTATTTTTCGCGAAAGCCAGGCAGAAGCCCGCTCAAGAAATTTTTACACGCAAAAATACTGCGGCTGTATATTCAGCGAAGAAGAAAATATTTCTAAAAAGAGTTTCACACAGAGACACGGAGACACGGAGAACACAGAGAATAAGAAAGGATTTAATATTAATAACCTCCGTGCCTTTGAGCCTCCGTGTGATGAATTATTTAAAATAAATCCTATTTTTGAAAGACTAGTACTTTTAATTGGTAATGATAGACTTGAAAAATTAACCCGTACACATGTTATGATCGTAGGTTTGGGGGGTGTGGGAAGTTGGGCGGCGGAAGCGCTTGTACGCAGTGGTATCGGAAAAATCACTATCATCGATAACGATACTATCTGCGCTTCAAATATTAACAGGCAAATACAAGCGAATGTTTTAACATTGGGTCAACCCAAGACATCAGTATTAAAAAAACGTTTGTTGGAAATAAACCCCGATTGTCAAATAACCGAATGGAACGAACTTTTTTGTAAAGAAAACGCGCGTAAATTCGAAATAGAAAAGCGCGATTATGTGATAGACGCGATCGATACTCTTGATCACAAATTGGATTTAATAGAAATTGTTTCTAACACGAAAGTTAAATTATTTTCTTCGATGGGTATGGCGTTAAAAATGGATCCAACACAAATAAAAACAGCTTCGATATGGAAAACACAAAATTGCTCTTTGGCGCGTCTTGTACGACAGGGGCTTCGCAAACGAAATTTTAATGGAGATTTTATTTCGGTTTACAGTGATGAACCTGTTAATAAAAATTATGAGAAAATCGAAACACATGATCCGGGACAAAAACGAATAAACGGAAGTATCGTTACAGTAACGGCAAGCGCTGGATTTTTACTGGCAAACTTGGTTCTACATGATATACTGGAAAAAAATAATGGGTAGATTTTTAAAAAAAATAAAAGCGTCAGAAATTGTAAGAAAACTTACGATTAAAGCAGTAATGGAACGTTCTTTAATAAACGAAAACGATCGCGTTTTAATTGCGGTTTCCGGCGGGAAGGATTCCAGTGTGCTTTCCTGGGCGCTTTCCGCTATACGACCCGCGCTTAAATTTAATTATGAACTCGCGGGGTTGCACATCAGCACAGATTTTTGCGCCTGTTGTAAAAAGAGCGTATTGTGTAAAAGGCTCGAAGAATGGGGAATTCCATTTACAGATTTATTTGTTCCTGTTATTGGAAGGTTAAAAGAAGGTGAAAAGATGAATTGCTATTGGTGTTCAACACAAAGAAGAACAGAGCTTATTAATTACGCGGTAGAAAACGGTTTTAACAAGATCGCTTTGGGACATCATCTTGATGATATAATCGAAACATTTTTTATGAATCTGTGTTCCAAAGGTTCAATGCTCGCGATGCCAATTTTTATAAAGTATCGCAACTACCCCATAAGCCTTATCCGCCCGCTCGCTTTACTGGAAGAAAGCCAAATTATCGCATGCGCCGCTGAACAAAATATTTTAAAAAATGCCTGTACATGCCCTTACGGACAGAATTCAAACCGCCGTGACATACGAAAAAAAATAGCTGACTTTACAGGCAATGACGGCGATATAAAACGCAGAATACTTAAAGCGTTAGGTGAAGGTAAAAGCGATTTGTTAACCGATACTTATTAAAAGATTTACATGGATTTTTCAAAGCAATTCATTCAAAATTTCTAAACCCTGCTCTATTTCATTGTCCAGTATCGTATATGGTGGTAAAAACCTAAGCGTATTGATTCCGCCTGATAACATTAATAATCCGTTTAAATTTTTTCCAGGGTCCGCTCTTTTTATTCCGGCTTCTATTAAAAGCCATGATTCAGTTTCAATGTCCGCGCCAATCATTAAACCCTTTCCCCTAACTTCTTTTATTTTCGCGTTAGTTTTTAACGCCGCGATTATTTTTTCGCCTTTTCGTACGTTTTCTTTTAAAAATTCAGGTGTGTTCACAGTAGAAAGTACAACAAGTCCCGCCGCCGCAGCGATTGGATTACCTCCAAATGTGCTGCCATGATCTCCAATTTTAAAAACCTCTTTTGTTTTTTCGCCGGCTAAAACCGCGCCAGCGGGAACTCCACCGGCAAGACCTTTAGCGAGAGTTACAATGTCGGCTTTTATTGGATTGCCGTTTTCATCTTTATACTGTTCAAAAGCTAAAAATGACCCTGTTCTTCCAAGACCGCATTGAATTTCGTCGAACATTAAAAGAATATCCCTTTGAGCGCATAACTTCGCGGCGGCTTGTATAAACTCCTGCGACTGCGGAACAATACCGCTTTCACCCTGAATCGCTTCGATCAATAGCCCTGCTACCTTTTTTTCATCGAGTGTCTTTTCAAGTAATTCAATATTTCCGCCGGGAATATGTTCAAATCCTTGCGTAAAAGGACCAAAGTCTTTATGAAACTTATCCTGCCCTGTCGCCGCTAATGTTGTAATTGTCCTTCCGTGAAAACTTCCCTTTAGTGTAACGATTGTGTGTCTGCCCTCGCCGTACTTTAAAAGAGAATATTTTCTCGCGATTTTACAAGCGCCTTCGTTTGCTTCCGCTCCGGAGTTCGAGAAAAAAACATTTTTAATTCCCGCTGGCGCCGTCACCTGCACAAGTTTTTCCGCGAAAGCGGCGCTTACATCGCTATTATAATAATTACAAACATGAAAATATTTTTCCGCCTGTTCTGTTACCGCTTTTACAAGCGCGGGATTGTTATGCCCTAAAAGGTTTACGGCAATACCCGAACCAAAATCCAGATACTTTTTTCCGTTTATATCATAGAGCCACGAACCTTCGCCTTTTGCGAAAGTTACTGGCAGCCTGTTATATGTGTTCATAAATACATTGTTCATACATTCTCCTTTTTTTTAATTGGATAATTCTTTAATTTTTATATCCAATTCTATTACTTCCTGATCATGTCTCATAGCGTCATAAATCGCTCTGGATCTTAAATATGATTCCTTCGCGTCAGTATTCCTTCCGGCTCTAACATAAACATCACCCATCGCGCGCCAGCTAGCGGCAAGCCCCCATGAATTTTCTATCCTGCGATCAAGCGCTATTGATGAATCCAAAGCTTCTAAAGCGCCTGTAAAATTTCCGCTTAAAGATCTTATAGATGCAATAATATACCAGTCATAGGAAGCATTTTCAAGATGCCTGTCTTTTTGATGAATATCAAGGCTTTTTCTTATTTCAATTTCCGCTTCATTCCAGCGTCCAAGTGTACGCAGAGTAAATCCTTTTACCTGTGAAGCGAACGCTATATAAAGCCTGTCTTTTTTTATATTCAAACTTTCACGATTTACTATATCCAATGTCGATTCAGCGGATACCCTACCCGATAATAAATTACCCCTCGCGTAAAAAATCCTCGCGACAGATAAAAGTTCATCGTTTCCAAATCTTACCGCTTCCGCGACAGCTTCGTCCCATTCTGTATAAGCTTCAGAAATCCTGCCAAGCGAAAATAAAATATTTCCTCTGGAAAGACTAACCCGGATTATTAATGAAGGATCATCCGCCAGTATCGCGTTTCGTTTATGTTCTGTCAACAGGCTAAGCGCGCTGGAAAATCTTCCCATCGCGGCTTCTCTGTTAGCTGTTATTAATCCGGCTTCAACCTGTTTGCGTAAATTATTTATTTCACCAGCGTTTTTAGGCTGTGACGAACAGGAAAAAAAATAAAAATTAAAAATAAAAAAAACTATAAAAAAAATAAAACATCTTTTTTTCATTTTTTACTCCTTATTAAAACTCAATGTTTCTGGGACTCGCTCCGCCCGGAGTGGTATCTGTTTGCTGAGGTATACCGCCTCTTAAAAGAGGATTATTTGAAACAGCTGTTAATACATCCTGTAACGATCTGATCGCGGAATTTAATTCACCAATAAAAACGCCGACTTGCGGTAGCTGTGACGGTAAAAAATCAGGCAAAGCTTCTGTTGTTCTGTCAAGATTATCAATTATACTGGCTAAAGACGTTATAGATGATTCTATATTTGTAAAAAACGCTCCATCTCCGTCAAGAATTCCCATAAAAGCGCCGGATGGATCACTAATTCTTCCCGTAATTGATTCAATATTATGAATAACAGGATTTAACTGTCTGGAAATAGTCTGAGAAAGCAAACCAAGATCCCGCGTTATCGTACTAAAATCGCTTGTTACAACTTCAATATTATTTACAATTTGGCCGAGCGCTAGTGTTTCCGATCCATCATAACCCGCTAAAGAAATTATAATTGTTTCCAGTAATTCATTTACCTGATCAATTATATTTCCGATTGTATCATTTGTAGCGGGAATATTTGTTAAACCCGCGGTTATTAAAAATCTCGCGTGCATTGATCTAACTTCCGGAATTGTATTTCCCTGCGGAATTTCTTCTGTTCCTTTACCAAAATAAAATTGAAATGAATTTCCAAGACCGGGAATAGGACTTGATTGCAATTCTACAAGCGAACCTATTGTAACTCTTTTCGCGTATTCATTATAAATAGTAAAATATACAATGACATCATCTTCTTTATCATCAGCTTCCGCGAGTTTAAAATCCTTAACATTTCCAATTGTAAAACCTTTATATTGAACAGGCATATTCCGGCTAAGACCAGAAGCTGAAGATAAATAAGTTATATATTGATAATCCTGCACAAACCATCTTTGATTTCTACCCAGCATAAAAATTACAAAAATTAATATAGCGATACCCAATACGACAAGCGCACCGACAATTTGATCCGCGAATTTTATAGAAAATTTCATGACGCTATCCCTACCTTAAAAAAATCATTTAATAAAAGATCGCTTAATATATGATCCATCGGCGCTTTTGTAGTAATTCTGCCGTCTACAACAACAACCACATAATCCGCGAGTTCCATGATTAGCCTTAAATCGTGACTTACAAAAATAATGGATGTACCTTCTCTTTGTTTTCGCCTGATTATATCAATTAATTTTTCCGCTGCGGTTTCATCAAGTGAATCGGTACATTCATCAAGAAAAAGAAGCGCCGGATCACAGAGCATCGCGCGGGCGAACGCGATTAATTTTTGCTCTCCAATAGAAAGCCTCGCGGGTCTTATGTTTAATTTTTTTCGATAACCTACCATTTTTGTGACTGAATCTATCTTGTCCGCTCTTTGACTCCTGGACATTTCCGGGTAATGGAGTCTTAAAGGAAGTTCCAGAATTTGATATAAATTCTGATTTGCCCAAAGAGCTGAATCCTGAAAAACAAACGCTCCATCACGGCGAAATTCCAGATTTTCACTTCGATTCATATTTACAATATTTTTTCCTTTATAAAGAACCTTGCCATTTGACGGCAATAAAAGCCCTGCCGCCAATTTTAATATGGTACTTTTGCCGCATCCGGAAGGTCCGACAATAGCGGTTGTTTTTTTTGATTCAAATTCAACCGAAATATCATGTATTATTTCCCCTTCCTGGGCTGTGAAACTGACATTCTTTAATTCAATTATATCTGTCATTATACCAATATAATATAAAACAAAACTGATAACAGAACGTTAACAATTATACAATACGCGAACGAACTGCTTACCGCTTTTAATCCCGCAACGGGAACTTCAGTGCTTGCCCGTTCAACCGAAAAACCATTAATTACAGCGCCAATAGATATAATTGTGCCAAACGCTATACTTTTAATTATTGATAATAAAACATCGCGTATATGCAAGTGACTAAGAATACTGTTAAAATAATAATCCATTGGCGTTGAATAAAAAAATTGAGCGATTAAATAAGAACCCGCAAGGCCAAAAATCGAAAAATATAAGTTAAGCAAAACAAGCGAAATGGTAACTCCTAAAAATCTTGGAACCGCGATATGTTCAATGGGGTCTACTCCAACAGATATATACGCTTCAACTTCATGTGAAACTACCATTCCGGCTATTTCAGTAGCGATCGCGGTTGCCGAACGCGCTATAACAATGAACGCCGTTAATAATGGACCAAATTCTCTTGTTATTATGATTATCAATAATGAATACATAAGCTGCGATTGATTTATACCTGTAAGAAAAGGACCTCCAATGACATTAACCGCTGCTCCTATCGCTAATGCCAAAAGCGTGGTAATTCCAAGAGCGTAAACAAATGTAAAAAGTATTTGCATGACCAGAATCTTGTATGTTGCCTTGTAATTACGTATAAAAGAAATAATTCCCTTTAATGTTCTGGCAAAAAAGCCTAAATTATAGAAAATTCTCTTAAAATGTAATACAAAATTCTGCATATTGGTTATTATATATCGGCATACCTATTGTGGCTAGTGATTTTTCAATTTCTGATTTTATTGGATTTTATCCCCTTGACATAATCCCAATATTTATATAAAAAGTTAAAAAAGGGGCCCTTAGCTCAGTTGGTTAGAGCAGGAGACTCATAATCTCTTGGTCCGGGGTTCAAGTCCCTGAAGGCCCAATGAAAGAAAAACTGTCTTTTAGTAATTTATATGAAAAAGAATTGCCGGACAGCTCAATCCTCAATATCTCCAATGGCGGAAAAGTTCTTATAATCAGTGATTTCCATATGGGAACCGGTTTAAGAGATGATTTATACCATAACGGCGAGATGCTCTCATCAATTTTAGAAGAATATTACCATAAAAACGGCTGGATTTTAGTTCTTAACGGCGATATTGAGGATCTACAGAGATTTCCGCTTGATTATATCCGCGAAAAATGGGCAAACATGTAC
>WQXE01000038.1 GCA_009784995.1 Treponema sp.
GTAAATCCAACAATAATCACAAGAAAAAAACTGCCAAGAAATTTAATTTTACTTTTCATAATTAACCTCTTTTTACACCACGAAAGTGGTGAATATAATCGAACAGTACCGCAACGCGGTGATGACAACCCTTGCTGCTACAAATAAACCAACCTTTAAATGTAGCAGTATACAATTTTGAAAAAGTGTATAAAATCTTGAAAAAATGTGCTTTTTTAACTTGCGTATATAGAAGGAAATAGGATAAAATCAATAAATACAGGAATTTCTTGAAAACAACAAATTGCTACATTTAAAGGTTCGTATAAATAAAGCAGTCAATATTACAATCAAGTGAACTGCAAAAGACTAGTTTAAAAAACTAAATTAAACTTTGCGTCCTTTGCGTCCTTTGCGTCTTGGCGTGAAAATTTTCTCAATATTTTTATAATTAAGTTATGTGTTAATCATCTACCTGATATTAATTTATTTAGATATTTACAATATTACAAAAATCTATTCTTTCATTAAGAGGTGGAATAACAAATGAAAGCTGAGTTTGCCCTCCTCCGTTAGTTATAGCGATATCCATTTTTGTAATAACATCCATTCCAAAACTAACCCTGTATGTGTATAAGTAAGAGCAGTATATTTATCCATATGAAACGATATTTCCAATAGGCGAAAGCCGTATTTTCTCTTTTTTAGGATCTATAGGAATATATTTAACCATAAAAGAACCTCGAGACATAGTTTTTGCAGTTTCTTGAATTGCTTCACGATCAGAGTTATAGACACCAATAACTTTATTAGTGGCAATAACTACTCGCTTCCCTGCGTATTTTGATCGTAATTCAATCTTATTAGCTTCATAAAAAGCTTGTTCTTCTTTAAGGTGCATTATATAACTCCTTATTATATTAAAATAAGCTATATGAATTACTATGTCAAGGAAAAACGTATATTATAATCACCTAATATTTATATAAAATCTTTCAAGATATGAAATACGTCTTCGCGCGTCATTAACTCTTGTACTTTGAGGGTATTCATTAACAAGACGGCGGTAAAAATCTAAAGAAAGAAGTATATTTCTGCTAGGGCTGTTGGCTTCGTAAAATTGTCCCAATAACCAAAACGCTTCGTCGCTGCCGCTTGGATATTGTTCCATAAATTGATTGAGTAACGCGATCGCGGATGCGACATTGCCTGTATCAAATGTACTTCGAGCGCTTTGTAAATATTGCTCCGGTTCTAATCTTGATGGAACCGCGTTTTCAATCTGAGCTGTAGTTGTTGAGTCCTGATTTCTTGTTACAGAACTAACTGTAGAATCGCTTTGATCTTGTGGTGTAATAACAGTTGTTCCGAAAGCCGGCGGTTGAGAGACAAAAGGTTGTGATTCGGCAGTTCCCTGTGATGGTATATTGTTTTGCGGTAAAGGAGGTTCATCCTGAATTCCTGAAACCACAGGTTCTGTATTTAATCTTGAACCGCTTTGTAATAACGCTTCTTCCGCAGGCGAGGGCCAGCGCGGCTGAGCTACTACTCTGCCGCGATCTACAGGAGGGTTAAACCAGCCGGCGGCGGCGGCAGGCGCTTCTCCTACAATTACTTGAACATGATCGTTTAAAATAAAATCCCTTATAAAATCCTGTCTATAGAATTTTAACGCGTAAGTGCCGGCTTCTTCCAAAGTAAAAATGAAACTTTGCCCATCAACATCATTTCTCCTTGAATTATAAACAATGCCGCGTTTGGAAGTGAGTTCTCCCAAATATACCCAACCGCTGCCACGAAATGGAATTTCCAAAGTCTGCCCTACTGTGGCTCGTACAACTCTGGAATAAATTACATCACTGTCGTGAGAAACCAGCGGTTCGATTCTCGCGGCAGGAGAAGGAGGTAAATCAAAGAGCGGTTCGCCGCGGTTATTACGAGTAACCTGTGTTTCATCAACAGCTTCATCGGACTGCGGCGGCGTTGTTGTTTGAACAGGTGGAGTTTGTATAGGTACTTGAGGCGTTTGAGTTTGTGCCGGCGCTTGTATCGCAGGCTGAGACGGCGGCGGCTGTACCTGAACAGGAGGCTGAACAGGCGGCGGTTGAGGAATTACAACTGGCGGCGTTTCAACAACAGCAGCCTGAACCGGTTCCGGCTCATTTTCAGCTTCACGTTCGTTTCTTTCTGCGCTGTCAATTAATCGCTGTTCCATATCGAGTAAACGCTGCTCCATGTCGGATAGTAAATTATCCAAATCAATCAATTGCTGTTCCAATTC
The DNA here is from genome assembly GCA_009784995.1 of Treponema sp. Lineage (GTDB taxonomy): Bacteria > Spirochaetota > Spirochaetia > Treponematales > Breznakiellaceae > WQXQ01. The sequence continues at coordinate 2,261 of WQXE01000038.1, forward strand.
TGATAAAAACTGTTCATCGATTATAGATTCATTTTTAGGATCGTCAAAATCATGTGTGTGTTCAGCCATTTCTGTTTCATTTATTTTAATAATAAATTCATCAATTTGTTCTTCTTGTTCATCAAATCCTTGTTCATTAAATAAATTATCCGAAACTTCAATAATATGATCTTCTTTTACACTTGGCGTTCCGCCGCAAGAAAAATATAAAAATAATGAAATTATAAACAGACTAAAAATTTTATATTTCATGGAACACGCTCCAGAAATTCATCTATAGCGCTTTCTATTTTATCACGCCATTGCTCTTCGCCAAATCGAAGCGGATCCTGCCAGTGTTCCAGAGCATCTTGTTCACTCCAGCTTGTCCGCTGCTCCCTTTCTAAAATTACGCCGGGAAGATAATCAGGTTCATCGGGTAAAAACAGATCCTCAGCGGGAATTGGCGCGAATATTGTCATTCTTTCCGGTTCATCATTCGGCTCTTTTTTTGGAGTATTTCCAAGTGATAATAAAACAGAAAATGTAAGTAAAGCGGAAAACACAATTGTACAGATAATGACAAGCTGCCGTTTTTGTTCGGCAGTCAAATTTTGAAAAAATTCCCGAATAATGCGAATTATATTTTCCAATTTCCCCTCGTTTATATTATAACAGAATATTGTTAATTTTGCCAAGTTATTGATTCACAACAAGATTTCTGTTATTGTGTGATAATGAACGAAAGATTGATTTCCATGCTTAAAAGATACGATGAGTTAACAGAGTTAATTCAAGACCCGTCGCTGGTTAAGGATCAAAATAAATATCGCAGTGTAATGAAGGAACATTCTCATTTATCTGAAATTGTGGAAACACACAAAAATATAGAAGAACTGGAAAAACAGACAGAAGAAACAAAAATATTGATTCAGGAAGAAAAAGATTCAGAAATGAAGGAACTCGCGAAGGAAGAGCTAAAAGAGCTTGAAAATAAGCTGGAAAGCCATAAAGAAAAGCTTAAATTTTTACTTATCCCGAAAGACCCGCTTGATGAAAAAAATATAATTATGGAAATACGAGCCGGAACGGGAGGCGAGGAAGCGGCGCTTTTCGCGTCAGACCTTTACCGTATGTATTCGCGTTTCGCTGAAAATAAAGGCTGGAAATTCGAAATAATGAATTCCAACGAAACCGAACTTGGCGGTATAAAAGAAATTGTTTTTTCGATCAGCGGTAATAATGTATATGAAAATCTTCGTTATGAATCCGGGGTTCACAGGGTGCAAAGAGTTCCGGAAACTGAAGCTTCCGGGCGTATTCACACATCGGCTGTAACAGTAGCGGTATTACCGGAAGCCGACGAAACAGAAATTGACATTAAACAGGATGATCTTCGCGTCGATGTAATGCGCGCGGGAGGTCCGGGCGGGCAGTCTGTAAATACTACAGATTCCGCTGTGCGCATAACGCACCTTCCCACAGGGATTACAGTACATTGTCAGGATGAAAAGAGCCAGATTAAAAATAAAGCGAAAGCCATGCGCATTTTAAGAGCGCGTATTTACGAAGCGGAAGCCGCGAAAGCGGCAGCGCAAAGAGCCGAAGCAAGAAAAAGCCAGGTTGGTTCGGGAGATCGTTCGCAAAGAATCAGGACTTACAACTTCCCGCAGAATCGGCTTACAGATCACCGTATAAATCTTACATTATATAAACTGGAATTAATTATGCAGGGAGAGGCGGCTGAATTATTTGATACCCTTAAACTTTCGGCAAAGGAAGAACTGCTTCAAAGCAGCGCGGGAGTTTCCAACGAATCATTAGACGATGATGATGATTAACCATTATGTTGATACGTGAAGCGATCGCGCAAGGAAGCGCCGATTTAAAATACGCCGATATAAAATCACCTGGTCTTGACGCTTCAATTTTACTTGCGCATATTTTAAAAACAAACCGGACTTCGCTTGTCGCTGCCGGCAATGAAAAGTTATCGGAAAAAAATTGCGCCGCATTTTGCGAATTAATAGAAAGAAGATGTAATGGTGAATGTGTAGCTTATATTATTGGCAAAAAAGAATTCAGAAACCTTGATTTTTCTGTAAATAAATCTGTATTGGTTCCAAGACCTGATACGGAAACACTTGTAGAAGCGGCAATAGAAATTATAAATAGACTTGATAAAAATGAAACACAAATAAATGTTTTGGATCTATGTACAGGTTCTGGAGCAGTCGCTATTTCTTTAAAAAATGAATGCCCTGATCTTGAAATATTTGCCACAGATATTTGCGCGAACGCGCTAGAAGTCGCGAAACAAAACGCGAAAAATCTTCTTGGTGACAATCAAATTAAATTTTTTCTTGGTGATCTTTTTAATGCTCTTAATTGCTCAAATCTCTGTGCCTCCGTGCCTCCGTGTGAAAATCTTCCAAATAATTTCTCAATGATTGTTTCCAATCCGCCGTACATTCCTTCCGGCGAAATTCAAACATTATCCGCCGAAGTGCAAAATGAACCGCGGCTCGCTCTTGACGGAGGAAAAGACGGTTTAGAAATTATCGGGCGTATTATAAAAGAAGCTCCAAAATATTTGCGAAGTAAAGGGTATTTATTACTTGAAGCCTCGCCTGAACAAATGGAAAATATATCTATTTTACTTGAAAAAAACGGGTTTATCGATATAAAATTATATAAAGATCTTTCAGGTTCAGAAAGGGTCATCGGAGGTATGTTTGAAAAATAAATTCGTTTTCCTGTTATTAATTATTTTAATTTTTTATTCGTGCGCTCCAAAACCTGTTACACCGGAAACAGAACCAGAGATAGAACTAACAGAAGAAGTGTTACCAAATCACACTATTACATTTGTAGCGGCGGGTGATAATCTTTTCCATGATTCATTAATAAATTCTTTTAATATAAACGGCACTTATGATTTTTCTCCGATTTATTCAGAAGTAAAAAGTATTATAACAAATGCCGATCTCGCGTTTATTAATCAGGAAACAGTTATGGCGGGTACTAGTTTTGGTTATTCGGGATACCCTCTTTTTAATACACCGCAGTCGCTCGCGAGAACACTCGCTGATACAGGTTTTGATATTGTTAATATCGCGAATAACCACGCGATGGACAGGGGAAGAAACGGTCTTTACGCTACATTGGATTTATTGGATACAATAGAAGAGTTTACTGTTATCGGAGCCCGCAAAGAAGGCGAAAGCGCGCGCATAATAAAGAAAAATAATATTACACTGGGTTTTTTATCTTACACATACGGATTAAACGGAATTCCTTTACCAAGAGATAATCCAAATCTTGTTTCCGTTATTAACAGAGAAAAAATGGCGCTGGAAATTAACGCGCTGCGCCCGTTATGTGATTTTTTAATTGTCTCGATGCACTGGGGCGGCGAATACCTCCTGCAGCCTGACAGGGATCAAACAAGCCTTGCGCAATTTCTAGCTGAGCACAATGTAGATTTGATAATCGGGCATCATCCGCATGTACTCCAGCGCGTGGAAACTATCACTCTTCAAAACGGAAGAAAAACATTATGTTATTACTCACTTGGAAATTTCGCTTCCCATCAAAGGGAAAGGGAAAGAATAATCGGCGCGTTGATGGTTTTAACTTTTAATAAAAGCGCTCGCGAACCGTTTGAATTTTTCATCTCCGATGTTGGAATGATACCTGTAGTAACTCATTACGATCGCGGTTTTAGAAATACCAAATTATATCCTTTATACATGTATACCGATGAACTTGTGGACACTCATGGGTTAAGATACGCGGGCGCGGGTCTTACAATGAATTTCTTTTATACAGTGATGGAAAGATTAAATACCAAAATTATAATGTATAATCCTTTCATAAAATAAGTATTTTTTTTATAGTTAACTTTCTCCTGTTGACAAAACTTTTTTAATAAATACAATAAAAGTGTATTTATTCCAAAAAAAAGCTCAAAAGGGTACCTGTATGAACAAAGAAGAGATAATCGGGCTTATCAAAGAAGGTTCCCTTGATATATCAAAACTAAAAATTCTCTTTTCTGACATGAATACCGTAGATATTGCCGAAATTTTCGAAGAACTGGAAAGAGATGAAATTATCAGTATGTTCAGGATTCTTCCAAAAGCAATCGCGTCTGATGTTTTCGCGTACGTTGATATTGACCATCAGCAGACTATTATAGAAGCTCTAACAGATTCGGAAATCGGCGAAATCATGAATAAGCTCTTTGTTGATGATGCCGTAGACTTTATAGAAGAAATGCCCGCTAATGTGGTAAGGCGAGTATTAAAAAATGTAAAACCAGAAAAACGCAAGCAAATAAATCAAATACTTCAATACCCCGACGATTCCGCGGGAAGCATTATGACCACAGAGTTTGTCGATTTACGCGAAGACGCGAAGGTAAGAGAAGCTTTTGATACCATCCGAAATATCGGACTTAATAAAGAAACCATTTATACCTGTTATGTGATACGCAGGGATAGAGTTCTAGTAGGCGTAATCACCGCGAAGGATTTGATGCTCGCGCGTCCTCATGATCGAATCGGCGATTTAATGGATTCAAACATCGTTTTCGCGCATACCACAGATGACAGAGAAGCGATTGCCGATCTATTCCATAAATATAGTTTAATGACAATGCCTGTTGTAGACAAAGAACAGCGTCTTGTCGGCATTATTACTGTTGACGACATCGTTGACGTTATAGTCGAAGAAAGTACCGAAGATATCGAAAAGATGGCAGCTCTTGTTCCGTCTGATGATCCTTATTTAAAAACAACTGTTTTTAAACACGCGAAAAACCGTTTTTTATGGATGTTAATCCTTATGCTTTCGGCGACAATTACCGGAACAATTATTTCCAGTTTTGAAAATGGTTTAATGGCTTTGCCAATTCTTATGGCTTTTATTCCTATGCTTATGAATACTGGCGGTATAGCGGGATCCCAGTCATCAACACTGATTGTTCGAGGTATGGCGGTAGGTGAAATTGGTTTAAGAGATATCGCGATTGTTTTATGGAAAGAACTGCGTGTTGGAATTCTTTGCGGACTTGGTCTTGGGCTTGTAAATTTTATTCGTGTTTTTATTATGAATGATCAGAACTGGAAGTTGTGCTTAACGATAACACTTTCTCTTTTTTGTACAATTCTTATGGCAAAAACTGTTGGAAGTGTCTTGCCTATTTTAGCCAAACGTATAAAAATTGACCCGGCGATTATGTCAGCGCCTCTTTTAACAACAATTGTAGACGCGGTTTCTTTAATTATTTATTTTTCAGTCGCGAAAATAATTCTGGGATTATAATGCTTGTCGACGCTCACTGTCATCCTTTTGATCTTAAAAATATTTTTAAAGAAAGCGAACAACAGCGTAAAGACCTGGGAGTGTTAGCCGTTGCAAGCGCGTGTTTTCCTGAAGATCTTATTATTAACGATGATTCTATTCTTCCTTGTTTTGGCATTCACCCGCAGCTGCCTGCCATATATATGGCAAACAATGATCTAGATATAGAAAAAAAATTAAACGATCATATACAATTTCTGCGAAATCTAACAAAAGAAAAAAAAATCGCGGCTATTGGCGAATGCGGGTTTGATCTTTTTAACGCAGCGTACAAAGAAACAGAAATAATTCAAGACAGGCTTTTTACAGAACATTTGGAAATCGCTCTACAATATAATCTTCCCATTGTCCTTCATGTACGCAGAGCAATACATAAAATATTCACGCAAACAAAAACTTTATCAAAGTGTAAATCTGTAATTTTTCATCATGGTCCGGCACTTATGAAGAAGCGCTTTCACTTTTGCGGCATAAAGTAAACGTTTATTTTTCTTTTGGCAATACAATAACGCTTAATCATAAACAAGCGATTCGAAGCTGCGCCTTACTTCCAATAGACAGACTCCTTACAGAAACTGACGCGCCGTATCAGACGCGAAGAGGAAATCAATTTTCCAGCTGGGAGGATTTGCCGTTAATACTCGAAACAATGTCAGCTTTGCGATGTGAAGCGGGGAATAACATTTCTAAAGAGGAGCTGGAAACACAAATTGAATTAAATTTTCGAAAGAACTTCACGCCAAGTCGCAAAGGCGCAGAGGGCGCAAAGGATTACTAATATTAGCTTTGCGTTCTTAGCGTCTTTGCGTGAACTAATCTTCTATTTTATTTTCTTGTTCTTTAAACCCATATTCGGCGAGTTTGCGGATTAAAGTTTTTCTTCCAATATCCAGTGTTTCGGCAGCTTTACTTTTATTTCCTTTACAATGCGAAAGTGTATCATGGATAATTATTTTTTCACATTCAATCATATTCGATCCAAGCCTGATATTTATCCAGCCGTCGTCATCAGCGTTCCGGAAAACAGGCGGGAGGTCATCTACAGCGATTACATTTGATTGACACATAACAACAGCGCTTTCGATGCAGTTGCGCAATTCGCGGATATTTCCGGGCCAATCGTAAGCGTAAAGGCGCGACCTTACCTTTTCATGTATACCTTCGATGGTTTTTCCGTTTTCCCGCGCGAATTCCTTTAAGAAAGCGGCAGCCAAAACAGGAATATCGTCTTTTCTTTCGCGTAACGGGGGAACGTGAATAGTAACAACGTTCAATCTAAAATATAAATCATCTCTGAAATTTCCTTTTTCTATTTCCAGTTTTAAATCTTTATTTGTAGCGGCGATAATACGAACATCCGTTTCTATTGTTTTTTCTCCGCCTACCCTTTCAAATTTCTTTTCCTGTAATACACGCAAAAGTTTTATTTGAATATTTTGATCAATTTCGCCGATTTCATCCAAAAATAAAGTTCCGCCGGACGCGAGTTCAAAACGCCCTCTTCTTTGAGAAACCGCTCCTGTAAATGAACCTTTTTCGTGTCCAAAAAGCTCACTTTCAAGCAATGACGAAGAAAGAGCCGCGCAATGTACTTTAACAAACGGTTGGTCTTTTCTTGGAGACAATTCATGAATAGCGTCCGCTACAAGTTCTTTCCCAACACCTGATTCACCGGTTACCAAAATCGAAGCTTTTGTAGGAGCCGCTTTGCTCATCGTATCAAAAACATCTTTCATGTTGCGGGAATTACCAATGATGGATTTAAACTGCTTCCTTCGCTCAAGCTCTTCTTCCATTCTGCGATGCTGGAAAAACAATTCCCTTGTATCCAGCGCTCTTTTTACTTTTAAAGAAAGATGATCGAGGTCTACAGGTTTGGAAAGAAAATCCCAGGCGCCTTCTCTCATGGCGGTAACAGCGCTTTCAACTGTACCGTGTCCAGTTAATATAATTACGGGAAAACCGGGAGCTCTCGCGAGTATTCGCCGCATTAATTCATCGCCGGTTAAACCTGGCATTTTTAAATCTGTTATTACAAGATCGATATCTCCGCTCGCGAAACGATTCCAACCCTCTTCTCCGTCGGCAGCGCATACTACTTCATATCCGTCATTTTGTAAAAATTCGGCAAGTCCTTCGCGTATGTTTTTTTCATCGTCAATTACAAGTAATCGAAAGTTCATGTTTTATTATCTCCATTATACTCTAAAAAACGGGTTTCTTTCTGCGGTATTGGAAGAATTATTTTAAACTCCGCTCCTGTTCCGGGCATTGAATCTACCGATATTTCGCCGTGATGTTCCCTAATTATCTTATATACTTGAGTAAGTCCCAATCCTGTCCCTGTTTCGGTTGTTGTAAAATACGGTTCAAATATTTTACCCAAATTTTCTTTTGTAATGCCAATTCCTGTATCACAAACAGATATTCTTATTTCGTTATCGGCATAACCTGTAGCGATTGTAAAAACTCCTCCATCCGGCATTGCCGCCTGGGCGTTTTTTACAAGATTTAAAAGCGCTTGTTTAAAAAATCGTTCATCTATTTGAGTATTTGGCAAATTTTCATCAAGTTCCAAAAAACACATTATATTTGACTGCTCCATTTCGTAGCGTACAAAATCCATTATCTGCGTAATTAATTTGTTTAAATTACCTTCCCGTAATTCAAGATTCATAGGGCGGACAGCAAAAAGAAAATCAACAACAATACGATTGAGTCTTTCCACTTCTTCTTTTAATACATTAAAATATTTATCAAAAGATAAATCAATTTGCTCTTCATTATTTTTTTCGAATGAATTTATTTTTTTAGCAATCGCTTTTTGAAGTAATTGTAAATGAATAGATATTGAAGCTAACGGATTTTTTATTTCATGAGCGACACCAGCGGCTAATGTTGTAAGGCTGGCGAGGTTTTCAGCTCTTCTAAGCCGCGCTTCGTCTTTTCGTTTTTCTGTAATATCATCTATGTAAATAAGAGTTCCGGTTATTTGTTTATTTTGCACCAGCGGAACAACATTAATAGAAAGGAGCCTGTTTTTCCCCTGATTTTCTATATCAATTTCCCTGTCTACTACCCGTTCCCTGTTAATAATTATATTTTTGAACGCTTCAACTATTCTTTCATCTTTTATCGCGGTTCGTAATTTCATTCCTTCAATATAATTCATTGGTATAAGACGCTGAGCGCATTTATTTGCCATAATAAGATTGTACGCTTCATCACAAACTAAAATTCCCTTATCGATGGAATCTAAAACATTTTCAAGAAGATTTATTTCACTTACAGCGGAAATTAAAAGTTCACGGCGTTTTTCTTCGTTTAATTTGTCCAGTTTTTTTATCGCGCGCCGGAAAAAATCAACCATGTCAGCCTCTTATTAAATCTTTTTTTAATTTAAAATATAGATTTTCCAAAGCCGAAGTTACATTAATATTTAATACATCTACCGCAGTTACCGCTTCGCTTGTATTTTTTTTAAATATATCATTACATTTTATTCCATGCGGATCGTTAACATTTCGCGTTACATCATTTATTTGATCAAGACATATTTTAATAAAACTAGAAAAAGAATCGTTTTCAAAATTTCCGCTTTTTGATACAATGGTTTTAATCAAACTTATTCCTTTTACTGAAGAATCAATACCTGTTTCTTTCGCGATTGGCGCGTAACGTAATCCAATTGAATTAATAATTTCCGGTATTGTTTTTATACCATTTTTTTTCATGTAAATAGAAACAGTCCGCATTATAGAAACAATAAAACAGGCGGCAAGAGGATACAATGTTTCGTTTTTCTGCGGCATAAATGAGTTTAAATAAGCGTTAACAAGTGAATTTCCCTTTTCAACCGGTTTTTCGTTTATGTTATCCTGAAACACTCTGCGGATAACTTCTTTTTCACTTTCTTCACTTCTTTTTATAAAACGATACGGTCTAAGACGCGATAAAATTGTAGGCATGATCGCTTCGCGTCTTTGCGCTGTAAGCACTATATTTACAGAAACAGGCGGCTCTTCAAGAAGTTTTAAAAGTGAATTACGTCCTTCTTCTCTCATATTTTCCGCGTTTTCAATTATTAATGTTTTATTTTTTCCGGAAGGAGCGAGCCTGCACCAATAAGAAGCTTTTCTTATATGCCCTATCGGTATAATGTTTCCAATTCCGTCATTTTCCAAAACCAGCGCGTCTTTTACCAGTGAATCACAAAGTTTTTTTAAAGCGTCATTTTCACAATTTTGAGAATTTATCCAAAAATCGCCTAACTTTTCATCAAACGATTGTAATACAGAAGAAATTTTTGAAAGTTTTGGATCATCTTCCATCAGAATCGGAGAAAATCGAAGCAGTAATTTACGAAGCGATCTAAAAAAAAGATGTTTACAGCCCGCGTTCGAAGGGTTTCTTGAATACGCGCTGTAACAAGCCGATATTTCCATCGCGAACGACCGGTTCCCAAGTACCAATAGATCTTCGTGTTGCAGATAACGGTGGCTTTCGCAGGAAGAACAAGCGCATTTCAATGCCGCGTCGTTTTCGCAGGAAAGAACGCGAGCCAGTTCCAAAGCGGCACTGCCTTTTCCCAAATTGGACTGACCAAAAAACAACATGGAAGGAGCGTTGCGGCTGTTTAATATATCATCGCGTAATTGTAAAACAGCGCCCTGATCGATTATATTTTCAAACATTCGCGACCTCCATTGAAGATGGCAAACTGTCATTTCCTGTGATAAATGGCAGTAAAAGACGCGCGAAAAAGCTATTGTCCAATAATTCAGAAGAATCAAACAAGGGCTGAATTTTTAAAAGGAAAAGTATTAAACTGACAACTACAATGCCTTCGGCAAATCCAAAAATAATACCAATAAAACTGTCAGCTCCGGTAAGACTTATTTGATCGATTATATTTAAAAGAATTTTTTCCAATAATTTAATAATGGAACAAACAATAATAAACAGTAATACAAAAGCGATAATCTCAGGGATTATTTCCGATTCGGGTAAAAACTTTTCCCTTATAAACTGACCGCCGTTTTTATAAAAATATAATGACGCGAAAAGACCAAACACAATACCTGCCATTGATAATAGTTCGCTTACAAAACCTTTAAGATAACAACGAATCATTAAAAGTCCGATTAAAGCGACAAAAACAATATCAATAACGGAAAAAGTCATTTAATTCCTCCGCCAATTATTTTTTCATAAAGAACATCAGCTATTATTCCCGCACCGTCTTTTTCTCCAATTTTTGCCGACGCGCGAGCCATTGTTTTTTTCTTTTCATCATCATTATTAATTGAATTTATCGCCAACAATAATTCCTGAATATCAACATTTCCGCTTTCAGTATAATGAGATGATAAAACCAGCGCCGCTCCCGCGCGTTTAAAATATTCGGCGTTTTCAATTTGGTCTCCCCTTGTACCTTTTCCTCTTAACGGCAAAAGTAACATTGGTTTGCCTAATACAGCCCATTCCCAAATTCCAGCTCCGCTTCGGCCCATAACAAGATCACAAGCCGCCATTACATGAGGCATTTCTTCTTTTATATATGGAAATGGTTTATATTTATCATTCGCGGGAATATCCCATGAAAGGTTAGGACCTGTTTGATGCACTACAGTATAAATTTCGGTTAAATGCGGTAAAGCTGCGCGAACAAGATCGTTTATTTCCTTCGCTCCCTGACTTCCGCCTAAAACTAATAATATTTTTGTTTCATCTTTTATTCCAAGAAAAGCTCTTCCTTTGGCGGCATCCGCGTTTCTAAAATCGCCGCGCACGGGATTTCCGCTTACGATTATTCGTTCGTGAAATTTCCGTGGAAAAAAACGAATAGTATCTTCGTAAGCTGTAAATATTTTTCCAGATTTGTTAACAAAACGCGTATTTAATTTCGTGGCAAGACCGGGGCTAAAATCTGATTCATGAGTAAAAACAGAAATACCAAGCGAAAAAGCCGCGGCGCACGGAGGAACGCTTACAAAACCGCCTTTGGAAAAAAGTAATACAACTTTTTGTTTTTTAAGTATTTTTCGGGAAGCGAGAAATCCGCCTGTAACTTTAAAAAAATCTATAATTGTACGCAGAGAAAAATAACGTCTGAGTTTTCCTGAAGGCACTCCGAAGAATTCAATTCCAGCGGCTTCTACAATAGAACGATCTATGCCGGTTGAGGAACCAATCCAAAATAACCTATACTCGCAGCCGCTTAAAAGTTTTTTTAACGCCGCGGCAACCGCAAGTCCCGGGTATATATGCCCTCCTGTCCCTCCCCCAGTAAAAGCGATACTTACCATGCGGTAATTATAACATGGATTTACTTTTTAA
>WQXE01000039.1 GCA_009784995.1 Treponema sp.
CTGCCATCCTCTTCAATAGGTCCATCATAATATGGATTGGAAAACGCACATCTTATATCTTCTTCACTTATTTTATGTTCAAATGCAGACGGCTTGAATATTAAATTCATCTTTAAACCTCAAAATTCTAATTCAGGAAATATTCCTGTCAAGAAAACTGTTTATATTTTGAATATAATAATATTTGAATTCATTGACCATAAAAATAACAATAGCGTTATAAATTATTCCATACCTCCGTGACCCCGTGCTGCGAACCTTTCGGTTCGATGTGTGTGAAATCTTCTTGATATAAAATTATTAATAATAATTTTGCGCCTTTGCGCCTCTGCGAGATTAAAATTCTCATATAAATTTTTAACCAGAAAATTCTATCTGCCGAAAATCGCGCCTTTTTATCAGCAGAACAACGAATAGAAACCGAGTATAGAGAGGTTTTAACAATGTACCTTGAAAGATTGCTGCCTAGAAGGTGAGGGCAATGCTCATATTACCTTGACACAGTGGAATTTTAGATGTATTCTAGAAAAAGGAGAGCAAATGCCAGTAATATGTCCTATAACAGATTTAGAAACTAGGTTACCGGAAATAACCAGAGTTGTACACGAAACAGATGAACCTGTATTTTTAACAAATAATGGATATGGAGACATTGTTATGATGAGTATGGACAATTGGGAAGAAATGAATTTTGAAAACGAAATATACCAAAAATTGATAGAAGCTCAGGCAGAAGCGCAATCAAACCCAATACGTCTTTCACATAATGAAGTTTTTGATCCTTTAAGGCAGAAAATTAATAATTATATAAATATAAAAAAATGATTGAAGAAATAAAATATCTTCCATCTTTTCAACAAGAACTCAACGCTATTGTAGATTATATTTCGATTACATTAGAAGCTCCAAGAGCTGCAATGAAACTGGTAGATGAACTAGATATTGAAATTAAAAAACTTAAAAGGTTTCCAAATGCTCATAGATTATATCGTCCAATAAAACCAATAAAAACTCCTTACCGCATATTTACAGTGGGAAATTATCTTGTTTTTTATGTTGTACTTGAAGAGTATATCGAAATTCATCGCATCATTTATAAAAAAAGAAATTTATCACAATTAGTTAAATAACGCTATTCATCTTATATATCTCCGTGACCCCGTGCCTCTGTGTGAAATCTTCTTGATATAAAATTTTAACAAAAACTTTGCGAGATAAAAATTCCCGATTTTTTGTTTTTTTTCCTTGCCTTAATGTAAAGAAAATTGTATATTATAGTCAGAGGTAAAGTAATGGCAGCAGTTAAAATAAAGCCAGTTCAACCAACGGAAATAAAAGATAAAAAAATCGCTCTTGAAGCTATTGAACAAATCCGTAAACCAATACCTTCATCAGTGTATCGTCGGCATGAAAAGCTTGCTAAGCTTATTGATTCAATGACACGCAGATGAAAAAATATATTATATCTCATGATAATGTAGATGCTGATATCGAACATGATGAAGGCGTTTTAAAATTTTATCAGAAAAATGGTTTTATTCCAAATGCAGAGTTATATAATAAGAACCGTAAGACAGTCAGTATGAGAAAAGATATTTATCAATAAACTAAAACACCAAATCATTTTTTGTGTATTCCATACCTCCGTGACCCCGTGTGAAACTGTATCGACGATAAAATTCTATTCACCCATTACGCGCACATGAACTTTTCGTGTACGAGGTCCGTCGTACTCTGTAAACCAAATACTCTGCCATGTACCTAATAATAATTTGCCGCCAGTGACAATCAATGTAAGTGAAGAACCTACAAGGCTTGTTTTGGTATGCGCGGCGGAATTACCTTCGCCGTGACGGAATTCGCGGCGGTCTGGAGAAATTAAATTAAGAGCGAGGTTTACATCACGCGGAACATCAGGATCGGCGTTTTCGTTTATTGTTACCGCGGCGGTTGTGTGTGGAATAAAAACCACGCAAATTCCTTCGTTTATGCCGCTTGCGCTGACTGCCTTTTGTACCTGGTTTGTGATGTTAATCCAGTCAGTTTGGCTGTTTGTTCGGATATTAAATTCTGAAAGCGCTGTCATGGTTATTAAGAATAAAATATATAGAATATAATGTCAATTAAACTGTAAAACATAATAAAAATATTAGTAAAAAACTACATAAATATTTCATGTTAATATTATACAATTTTTCTCTTTTTTCTCTAGTGCCGCTTTTAGTTAGTTAATCGATCTTTGGATATTTATCCTGGATCTATTAACAGGTATAACTATCGCGGCATTAGTTCACAGGTTATTCAAAACCAAACTTATTTTTGCGTCTTGCGGAAACCTTCTGACAAATTGTTGTCGCTGATATTCCTGATTGTTCCGCCGCCCTGGTTTCTGTATTTTCCGGGACTTATGCCTGTATATGCTTTAAAAATCTTGGAAAACCAGCTTTGATCTTCGAAGCAGCAGCACGCGGCGATTTCGCTAAGCGACATTTCGGTGTCAACCAATAAACGGCTTGCCTTTTCTACCCTGAGCCTGTTCAAATATTTTGACAGGTTCTCGCCCATTTCTTCTTTGAAGATGGTGCTAAAGTAGGGAGGAGACAAACCCGCTACAGTAGATATTTCCTTTAAACTGATCTTTCTTGTAAAATTCTCCATGATAAAATTTTCCGCTTTTCTTAGGGCTGCCGCATGAGGAATTCCCCTGAAAGAAGAAATAGCGCCTGACACACGGTCTACGATGTTGTTTATAATGTCTGTTAGCTCTTCAATTGTTTTGGCTTCCTGTACCATTTTCAGGTTATGACTGTTTATTTCCATGGAAAGACTGCCGTTTTTCGCGGGTGTAATTTCCAATCTGGAAATAAGTACAACCAGCTCAATAACCCTTAATTGCACATACTTAAACTGCCCCGGATTGGTAAAAAACAATATCGCTAAAAGTTCATTTAAAACTTTTTTCGCTTCGGTATTTTCACCTTTACGCAGGGCTGACATCAGCATTTTTTCTTTGTCTAATGGATAACCGAGTTTATCGGTGTTTACCGGGTGTTGTTGTTTCAATTCCTCGATTATTTTTGATATTGTTTCTTGCTGTAAGGATCTTCGTCTGATTGTCTCGTGATGGTCTTCGCTTCCGGAAGAAAGCGATTCCGCGCATAGCTGCATCATCTCCGCCAGGGATTGAACTTTTTCCCCATCCGCTTCCGGGAGTGAACTGACGCGCTCTTTAAACTCTTCATTCGATATTTCACTATTGCACATAACAAAATTATCATTGGCATTTAAAAAAATGTCAACTGTTTTTTTATTATCTGTCAAAAAACCTGATCCCCTGATAGCCCCTGAAAAAGAACCTTCAGTGTATATAGGAGTTGTCCAAAAGAGCAAACCGCAGGCGCATTGATAAATGTGACAATTACCTTTTTTGTTCGCTTCCTTTATGGCGTTAACATGCATGTCATGACATGGAAAGGAATTTTGCTTATTCCCATTCTTGCAATGTTGACATATTGTCTTTTCCGGATTGTTTTCCAAACCGTTACGGTTAATGAATTGCGGTTTGTACGCGCTGTCATAAAGACAAATATAACTTCCCGTAGCTTGATTGTAGTCAAACATGATTCTGGTGGCTCTATCCATCAATGTTCCATCGTCTGACCACTTTTCTGACTGACCATTATTTATTTGGTCAGGGTATACCTTGTTTTTATTCATAGAAGTACCCCTTTTTCGGATTAACCCAGGTAACTACCTTCAACCGCCATTCCATGTTCACGGTATTTCCCGGGGGTAAAACCCGTATTATTTCTGAATATTTTTGAGAACCAGCTTTGATCCTCAAAACCGCAGGTGACAGCTATTTCACTTATTGGCAGACTTGTTGATACCAATAAGGAAGCAGCTTTTTCTACTCTCAGACGGTTAAGGTAGTTGGAAAGATTTTCTCCCATTTCTTCCTTAAAGACCGTACTGAAATATGGCGCCGAAAGCCCCGAAGCGGTAGCGATTTCTTTCAGACTCAACTTTCTTGTGTAGTGCATCCAGATGTAACGTTCTGCCTTTCTAAGCGCGGAGTAATGACGTACTCCGTGAAAGGAAAAAATCATTCCTGACATCCTTTCTGTTATGCCGCTTAGGAAATCAATTATCTCCTCCAGGCTGGAACTATCTTCGATCTTCTTTAAACAACGATTTGTAGTTTCCAAAGATGTGTTATCCATTATGTTTTTTGGATCAGCTACAGCTCTGGAAAGCAAAACCGCAAGTTCTAACGCTTTCAAACGAAATGCCGAAAAATTGTTCCTTACTTCAAGATAATAAAACTTGAGCAGGTTGACCAGGATATTTTGCGCTTCGGCTTTATCTCCCCTTCGCAGGTTCGCTAGCAGCATTCTTTCCATATCAAGAGGCGACTGGGTGTTATTTTCCCTTTTTTGTTTCCTATATACTGTTTCAACCGGAGAAGGTGTTATATTTAAATTCCAGGTTAGAGTTGAATTTTTTTTGACATAACTCATACCTGTTATTTGCGCGGCGCATAAAGCATTATTTGAGCCAGGGCTTTTACCCTTTCGTTATTTTCTTTCGAATTTTCTACTCCGCCGGATAAAAGAGCTCCCGCGAATCTTTCTCCCGAATAAAACGGGCTAGTCCAAAAAATGAAACCCTTAAAGCATAAATAGATGTAAGATCCGCCTAGTTTTCTCGCTTTTTCTACCGCTTCCTGGTGCAAATTAACGCATTTTTTTACCGTACTTGATGAAGCGTCCGGATTACAACGGCGGCAGATTGAATTTAAATTATCGTTTTGAGAATATAAATCCGCTCCAATTACAGAAGCCATGCAACCAGACGCTTTTTCATAATGTTTTACAAGCCAGGCAGCTCTAACCATTAACGGTTCAAGCTCTCTTCTTTGTATTATGTTTAGTTTCGACATAACATTCTCCTAATTGTTTTTGTTGTTTTTTTTTGTAGTTGTTAATAAATTTAGGGAAAATGAGTTGAACAAAATACACCCTATTTGAAAAAAAAATCCAGACAAAAACACTCTTTTTTGCGAAAGGTAGTATTTTCATTTTAAAAAGGCTATAATTTTAGTTCTTATGATTGATAAAAATGATGTAAATACCGCTATAAACAAGTTGATTCTTTCCGCTTCCGGCTGGAGAGGGGTTTTTGCCGAAAATGGCGACGAAGAAAGCGATTCTTGGCAAATTTCTGAGGTTCATAAATTGATATTCGCTGCCGCCGCGTTTGTTTTTTCGGATTATATCAAAAAAAAATACAGCGGTTCTGATAATTCTCAAATTAAACCGTTAGTATTGCTTGGCAATGATACCCGTCCTACAGGCAAGGCGATTATCGAAGCGATGATACCAATTCTATTATCTAATGGCTGCGAAGTTCGTTACGCCGGGGTTGTTGCCGCGCCCGAAATTATGGCTTGGGCTCGGGTTTTTAACGCGGAAAATTCCGGTTGCGTAAATGGCGCGGGTTTTATTTATGTTTCCGCGAGCCACAATCCGATAGGCCATAACGGACTTAAATTTGGTCTTACAGACGGCGGTGTCTTGGCGGCTGATGAAGCTGTAAAATTGATTGCTGATTTCCGTAAATTAATTGATACCGATGATTTTCCTACAAGAATAGAATCCCTTTTTATTAGTGCAGATTCACAACAACTAAAAAACGTATATAACAATGTTGATGAAGCGAAAGCTCAGGCGTATAAAGCTTATTTTGATTTTTGCAATGATGTTATAAACGGCGGATGTCCCGCTTTAGAACAAACAATGAAGGAAGGACTTGGTAAAAAGCCGCTTGGGATTGTTTGTGATTTTAACGGTTCGGCACGCACGATATCAATCGACAAAGAATTTTTTTCATCGCTTGGATTTAAATTTAATTATATTAACGATAAACCCGGGCAGATAGTACACCGAATCGTACCGGAAGGTGAATCTCTTGATCCGTGTGCCAGACTGCTCGAGGAAGTTCATAAAAAAGATTTGTCTTTTGTGCTTGGTTATGTACCTGACTGTGACGGAGATCGCGGCAACCTTGTTATATATGACAGCGCTATTAATAAAGCGCGTACATTGGAAGCGCAGGAAGTTTTCGCTCTTGCCTGTGTCGCGGAGCTTTCTCATCTTGTGTGGACAGGAGAACTTACTTACGATGACGCTGGCAAGGCTTTAAAAAAAGCCGCTGTCGCGATAAATGATCCTACTTCGATGCGAATAGACAGAATCGCCGACGCTTTTGATGTTTCGATATTCCGCGCCGAAGTCGGCGAAGCCAATGTTGTCTCTCTCGCGCGAATGTTACGCGAAGGTTTGTATGACAATAATAAATACATTGTGCGTATTTTGGGAGAAGGTTCCGCGGGCGGAAATATAACACATCCGTCCGCCGTGCGAGACCCTATCAATACAGTATTAGCCATCGCTAAAATGCTTTCTGTGCGTTCTATTAATGGGAATGATGAAAAGCAGGATAGTAAGCCTGGGCTTTTTGAAATTTGGTGCAAATGTTCCAATCAAACCGAAAAATATCACTCGGATTTTTCTCTCGCGGATATTATCGATAGTTTGCCGCCTTTTATAAGCACACCCGCTTATTCACCGGACGCGATACTACGTATTAAAACAAGCGATCATACCATCTTAAAAAATAAGTATCAGCAAATTTTCCTAAAAGAGTGGGAAGAACGAAAAGAAGAACTCAAGACTCGTTTTGGTATTTACGACTGGGAAGCTATTGCGTATAACGGGACAGCAGAAAAACGTAATTTGGAGTGTTTTGGAGACGCTGGAAAGGGAGGGTTAAAAGTACTCTTTTTTTCCCACGATAGTAAAGAAATTGCTTATATTTGGATGAGAGGCTCCGCTACCGAACCTGTTTTTAGAGTCATGGCTGACTTACAGGGATTGAATAATCTGGCAGAAAAGTATTTACTGGAATGGCAGCGTAGTATGATAATGAAAGCTGATATATAAACAGCAAGGAGATAAAAATGGGAATTAGAGGCGAAATATTTTCAAATAAGGTAATGTTGCCTAACAGAACATATTTTTTTAATGTTAAAGAAAACCGTAATGGAGACCTCTACCTTAACATTGTAGAAAGTAAAAATAAAGACAGCGGCGGTTTTGATCGTCAGTCTGTAATTTTGTTTGCTGACGATTTACAGGAATTTTTAAAAGGTTTTGAAGAATCGCTTAAAGTAATGGAAAAAGCAATGCGTGAAAAGCGCCAATCCGGAAAAGTTTCAAGTAAAAAATTCAGTGATGATTCAAAAGCCGGCGGCGCGCCTAGAAGAAGTTCAAATGAACGCTCAAATAGCGGTGAACGAAAATTCGTTAAACGTAAAGACAGCCATGAAGGAAGAGAGCGAGGCAGACGAGAGCAGGGTGGGTTTAAACCAGATCGAGCAGATCGTCCAAATCGCGCAGATCGTTCAGGTCGCGCAGATCGTCCAAGAGAGCGCGATAATAATCGCGGTAATGACCGCGGTAATGACCGCACTCGCAGTGGAGATCGTCCACGAGGCGAAGCTCGTGGACGGGGCGGGGAACGATCACAAGGTGGAACTCGTGGGCGAGGTGAAACTCGCGAACGCAGCAGCGAACGCAGACTTGGCAGCGAACGCAAACCTGGCGCGAACAAAAGGGTAGTGGTTAGAAAACGGGATTAATGTTTAAACACCAAATCTTCCAAAGGGTCTGTTAAAATTTCTGTCTTGCCGCCGAAAATAGCGATTGTGTGTTCCCAGTGCGCGGAGATTTTATCGTCTGAAGTTACGATTGTCCATTCATCATCGCAAATTTCTATTTCGTTTGTTCCCATATTGATCATAGGTTCAATCGCGATAACCATGCCATTATTTATTTTTGGATTCGCGCCGTGCGGATAATTTGGCACATGCGGATCTTCGTGTAAAGCGAGCCCGACACCATGTCCGCAGTATTCTTCTACAATACCGTAGCCGTTAGACCTTGCGTGTTTTTCAACCGCGCGCGAAATTTGTAAAAGCCTGTCTCCGGCTTTCGCGGCTTCGATGCCGCGATACAAACATTCGTTTGTTACTTTGTTAAGTTTTTTTATTTCGTCGCTGACCTTTCCCGCTTCAATGCTGACAGCCTGGTCACTTATAAACCCGCCAAGGTCTATGCCGCAATCAAGTGAAACCAAATCTCCTTCTCGTATGCGTCTTTTTGACGGAATGCCGTGTATAACTTCTTCGTTAATGGAAATACAAATCGCGGCAGGGTAGGGGATTTTTTTCGGTTTATAACCCAGGAATACAGGTTTGCCGCCTGCTTTTTTTACCCAGTCCCTTACCCATTGATCTATTTCAATGGTTTGAATACCGGGTTTTACAAGAGGAATTAATTCACGGTACATAACGGATAATAACTTGCATGATGTTCTAATGCCATTAATTTGTTTTTCATTTTTTAAACGTATCAAGAGGGGTCTCCTTTCACTTTGTTTTAGTCGGTTGAGGTTCAAAATTACCCAGCCCTTATTTCTTTTAACGCATGCGCTATTGATTTTTTAAAGTATATTTCATCATGTTCAGGAAACCCGATATTTATTAATATTTCCAAACAATCGATCCATGTTTCATCATCAACTTGATCTTTTAATCTCTTTTTTGTTATAGCCGCAAGGTAACTTTTTATTTCAGGAGTAAAAAGGTTAAAATACGGATGTTTATTTTCTTCTACTAGTATTAATATTAATAATTTGAACGCCTCAAAACAGAAATCTCTTTTATCAAGTTCTTCGGCAAGAAGAAAATAACAATCCATCCAATCTGCTCTGTTTAAATATTTTTCCATCGTAAAACCAAGTCCGCCGTTTTGCCGCCATACTTCAATGGCTCTGTCTTCGTTAAGTTTTAAAAGTTCGTAAAACACTAACTTTGCCTTGCTTACAGGATCTTCCTGTTCATTTAACCATGTACGATAATCAAAAAAAGTTTTTTCTGTATATATCGAATGTATTTTATCATATTCAAAACGTTTTTCAAAGTCAGAAAGCGCTTCATACGCTTTAATCAATTTGCGCATTGCCTCAGCGCCGTCATTACCCGCAATGTCAGGATGAAGCTGTTTCGCTTTTTTTCGGAAAGCTTTTTTTATTTCCGCAGTACTCGCGCCCGGTTTTACACCAAGCAAATCATAATGGTTAAAAGACATTTTTGGTTAAAAGTTTAAGATCCTATACGTTTCCCCATCGCTTGCGCGTGAGGACCGTTAAATATAATATCGCTCCAGTTAACCCGCATACCTTCCTTTTCCATTACTTTCATTAAATTAAAAAGAGCGCGGTTATAAAAAATACCTTTCTTTTTTATGAAAGCGGCGCTTTTTTTTCCGCCAATTGAACTTCCCGCGGAAAGCAGCTTTGTTATATTAGTCTGTATTTTCCCGGAAAAAATAGATACAGGTTCCGCGACAATCGCGATATATTCATAACTGGGAAGTTTCATGCCATCTTCTGTCCATGTATCTATAACATCAACATGATGCCCCATTTTAGACATTCCATCTGCCAATTCTTTTACATAATCAGGCGGCGGTATTTTCGCGGCCGGCGCGCTTACAACAGCTATTCTCATAAATTCTCCATTTCCTTAATCGTATCAAATAAAATTAACTATGCAAAGAGGGATATATTTATTACAATATATTATAAAATAAGGAATTTGTAATGAGTGTTTATACAGGAAAGGGTGATAAGGGGCAAACCGAACACCTTAATAAACAAAGTGTTTCTAAAAATGATATTTCGCTTTATTGCATTGGCGCGATAGATGAATTAAATTCACATATTGGACTTGTTAAAGCGATGCTTTCAAATGTGGATTCATGGCAAGTTTCATGGTTATCCGCCTGTAACTTTATCGAAAAAATACAAAAAAATCTTATAAAAGTAATGGCGCATATTTCTGATTCAAAAAATGATAAATATTTTTTGGAAGAAAAAGAGATTCTTTTTTTAGAAAAAGAAATAGACAGATTAACCGCGAATCTGCCAAAATTGGCAGACTTTATTATACCCGGTAAAAATATAATTGAAGCGCAAATCCAGATAGCGAGAACAATTACAAGAAGAGCGGAAAGATTATTTTTCGCTGTAAATGAAAAATCAGCTCTTTGTCCGCAGATTGGTATTTACTTAAACAGGCTTTCCGATTATCTGTTTGTTTTATCACAGCAGGAATCATTAATAAATGTCAATTTTATTAATGAATTCACAGGTATTTAAATTGTAAGCCAATTTTTATTCTTTTAAACTTTCCATCAATGCTGATACATCCGCGGGAATTGTTTTAGCGTTTACTGTCCTTTCCATCGCGTTTGTAAGAGAAGTTGGAATAGGCGGAAGTCCAACCAACGGCTCGACAACTTCAGAAAATTTCGCGGGATGCGCTGTACTTAAAATTCCAAAAATATCCGTTCCGTTTATTTTATTATCAGTTATTAATTTTTCTACGCCTTTCCAGCCGACAGCGCTGTGAGGATCAAGAAAGTATCCAGCCTCTTTATGTATGCGTAAAATTGTTTCTTTTGTTTCTTCATCGTTGACTGACACGCCTAAAATGATCTCTCGCATTTCTTCCAGTGTAAAGTGAGCGGCCATTCTTTCAAAGTTGCTTGGCGCTCCGACATCCATCGCGTTGGAAATTGTGACCTGCGATACGCGCGTTAAATATTCACCTGAATTTAAATAATCGGGGAAAGTTTTATTAATATTAGTCGCGGCGATGAATTGTTTTATCGGGGCTCCCATTTTCATAGCGTAAAGTCCAGCTGTTAAATTTCCAAAATTCCCCGAAGGAACGCAAAATGTTATTAACCCTTTTTTTATTTCTAACGGACGCGGAGAACCTTTAATTCTAGGAGTGGCTTCTTCGTCATAATCAATGTTACCCGCGAATGCTCTGCCCGCGGCAGCCGAATAGTAAACAGCTTGCGGAATAAGACGGCTTATATTTATCGAATTGGCGGACGAAAGAGCGGGTTGTTTTTTACTGTTTTTTTCTGTATCAACGCTTTCATTGGCTAAAGCGGCTTTTACCAATCGCTGGCAATCATCAAAACTGCCTTCTACCGCGAGAGCTGTAATATTTTTTCCAAGACCCGCGATTTGCCGTTCCTGAAGAGGAGTTACTCTTCCTTTTGGGTATAAAACAGTTACATAAATAC
Source organism: Treponema sp. (assembly GCA_009784995.1). Lineage (GTDB taxonomy): Bacteria > Spirochaetota > Spirochaetia > Treponematales > Breznakiellaceae > WQXQ01. Next base: position 11,226 of record WQXE01000039.1, read on the forward strand.
CCGGTACATCAAAAAAACCGTCCGCTACAGCGCCTCCCGTATCACCCGATGTCGCGACAAGAATTCGCAATGGATGGTCTTCATTCCTTCTAAGGTACGAAAATGAACGTGCCATAAAACGTGCGCCAAAATCCTTAAACGCGGCAGTTGGTCCGTGAAATAATTCCAAAGAATAACGGTCCGCGACAGGTACCAGGGGAGCGTTAAAAGTGAAAGCGGATTGAACAATGTCAGATAACACATTGTTTGGAATTGTATCTTGTACATAAGGTTTTACTGTTTCAAAGGCAATATCAATAAAATCCATTGATCCAAGCGACGAACGAACTTGTGCCGGGTATAACGGTATTTCTTGCGGTACGAAAAGACCTCCATCGGGAGCGAGCCCCGATAAAGCCGCCATTGTATAGTTTACGAATTCATTTTTATTTCTTGTACTGTAAAAACGCATGATTCAATTTAGCGGATAATTAATAATTTTTCCATAGTTTATAAGCAGTTTATACTAATTTTCTCTTATTTTGGGTGCTGGACATAAAAGGGGTTAGGATATAAAATAATTAAAAGGAGTATATGTGGCGAAAGAAGAAGCTATAGAGGTTGAAGGCGTTGTAAGGGAAGCTCTTCCCAATACTATGTTCAGGGTAGAGTTGGATAATCAAAACGGGCATTTAATCCTGGCGCATCTGTCGGGTAAAATGCGCAAACATTATATCCGTATTGTTCCGGGTGACAGGGTAAGAGTAGCTCTTTCTCCTTATGATCTTAGCAGAGGGCGGATTATTTATCGCGAAAGATAACAATAAATTTATTTATAGAGGTTATTATGGCTGATGTAATTTACATTGATGTTGACGAAGGCACAAAAAGAGTAATGAATAATTCTAAACTTTACGCAAAGCTGCTTTCAAAGTTTAAAGATGATCAAAGCTTCAATCAAATTAATTCAGCGTTGGCTGATGGTGATATGACTAAAGCGAAAGACTGTACTCATACATTAAAAGGTCTTGCGGCAAATCTATCTTTATTGGAATTATATAAACATTGTGTGGAACTGGAAGAACAAATAAAAGCCGGCGCCTCGGCGACAGATCAATTTTCGATTGTAAATGAAGTTTATAATCAAACTATAATAGAAGCTGATAAGGTTATAGAACAATATGTCTGATAAAAATCCAACAGTATTAGTAGTTGATGATCTCGATACAAACATCATGATACTGGAAGAAATATTAAAAGACGATTACAATGTTATTTCCGCGTCTAACGGAAAAGAAGCGTTGGATAAACTCCGTGTTATGAAGGATCTTCCAAAAATAATTCTTTTGGATATTGTAATGCCGGAAATGAACGGGCGTGAATTATTTGAAATTTTAAAAGCGGATAAAGTATATCAGCGAATTCCTGTAATTTTTATCACTGCCGAAAATGATTCCGAAAGCGAATTGCTGGCGGCGGGCGCGGTTGATTTTATCAATAAACCGTTTAAACCCGAAATTGTAAAACTTAGAGTAAACCTTCAATATAAATTAAAAAATTACAGCGACAGCCTCGAAGAAATGGTAGAAGAAAAAACCGCCGAAGCTACAAAGACACTGGACAGCGCTTTACAGGGGCTTGCGAACGTAATTGAACACCGAGATTTAGAATCCGGTGAACATGTAAAAAGAACTCAATTGTATGTAAAAGCGTTAACCAATTATCTTATAGAAACCAATTCAGTTTATGCCGATGAATTAAAAAATCTACAGCCCGATATAATAATGAAGTCGATGGCTCTCCATGATATTGGTAAAATCGCGATTCCCGACAGAATACTTTTAAAACCCGGCAAACTCGACGCTGATGAATATGAAATAATGAAAACCCATACAACACGCGGAAAGGAACTTGTCGGCGAACTTGGTGATGTCAATTCTTCGTTATATCTTAAACACTGCGAAGACATTTGTTTCAGTCATCATGAACGCTGGGACGGCAACGGTTATCCGCTTCGTTTAAAAGAAACCCAAATCCCTTTAACCGCTCGTCTCGCGGCTTTGGCAGATGTGTATGACGCTCTGGTCAGCGCTCGTGTTTATAAATCCGCGATGTCCTACGATGACGCGGTTAAGATAATCGTGGAAGGCCGCGGTACACAATTTGATCCTATTATCACCGATGCTGTCGTCCAGATTCAGGATAGATTTAACGAGATAGCGCAGAAGTATCGATAAAGAGAGTAAATGGAAAATGGAGATTCGGTGTCGAGAGAGCGGCATGGAGTTGGCTTCCAGTCGTAAACATGAAAATAATTCTCTGGAAGTCCGGTGCCGCGAGAGCGGCAAGGAGTCGGCTTCCAGTCGTAAACATGAAAATAGTTTTTTTGGAAGTGGCGGGAGTCGAACCCGCGTCCCAATACGCGAAACATAGACATCTACAGATTTAGCCGTTTATTAAATTGTCGAGGCAGGTTTGGCTAAACGGCGCGCGACCTGCCCGTATTCCGGGAAATCTTATCATGGTACCTCCGGAAGCGGCATCATGACCAGCTCTGATTGCGACGCGGAAGTTGTTCCTCAGAGCGGCGGAACAGTTCCACGCGATTACGCAGCTAAGGCGTATTCGTAACTGTCAGTTTTGGCAGTTAAATTTTTGCCCAATCAGGAGATGAGCGCTCCATCTGCAATCTATACCCC
>WQXE01000040.1 GCA_009784995.1 Treponema sp.
GACTTGATCTATGGAACAAGTCCGCCTTATAAGCCTAAAAAGATATTACAAGACAACTTGGAGTTTGTATGGTAGGGTGTAGTTTTATTTTGGACACTAGTGAAAGTATATACATATTTGGAATAAAATTGAGAATGTAAGATATACAAGTAATTTATCCTACGATATTGAAGATACTACAAACGTTTCTTCTGATAATTCTATTTTAAATGAAAAAATAGAAAAGATGATAGAAGCCATAAAATATGTTTTTGAGAAAAAAACAGGTAAAAAAAACAAAGTTTGTTACTTGGCACTTTTTACAATTTATTGTATCAGGAAGAAAAAATATTTTAAGGCACTTGATCCCGCATTAGATCCAGATATTCTGGAAATATGGCAAAATCAGGGTAAACTTCCTAAACAATCTGAAATATACATAAAATATCGTAAAGTTCCAGAAAAAAGCGCAGAAGCCCGTTCTTCTAAAATAATTGACGAACAAAATAATAAAATTAAAGTGTATTTAACAAAAAATTACCCCAAAATCTTCTCCTAAAACCATTAAGTTCTACAATATTTAGGCATTATCTAATTAGGAGGATTGCTTATGGAAGATCATTTTAACGGTTTTATAGACGAACAATTATACAAAGCTCCAAAAGACCTTTTAGGATATGCAGAGGAATATATCATCGTAAATGATGTAAAAGATAATCATTTGTTGAAATTTACACTTTCCAATAAACTAGATGATATAGAAATTGCAATCTTAAATAGAACCGGACATGACATTGATCTAAAAAACGCACATTGGAAAATAAATGACAATTTATCAATATACGTCAAGCAATTAGTGAACAAGTACCGGGTAAAATATTCAATGACAACATGGAATGAATCCAAAGTTAGACAGATTATCGTTAATATGCGTTCTAATAATATTTGGCTGATTACAGGTTTTGACGAATTAGACGGCACTTTTTATTGCTGGAATAAAATTGAAATATTAAACGCTGTTAATAATTTTAACCAGGAAATAAATGACTTAATAGATAAAATTAATAAAGGTGAAATAGATTTTAATGACATAAAATTTTAACGTTTTTCCTAAAAAACCATTAAGTTTTATGATACTTGTGCATTATTTATATATAAGAAAGGTGGTTGAATTATGTCAGATGTTACTTATGGCAATGCCTTACAAAGTGTTGCAAATAATTGTTCATATTTACGTATGAAGAAATTATGCAAAGAAAAGTTTGGTGACCATAGATGTGTAAATTGTAAACATTATATTGGTAATTATACTGACGCAGCACAGTCACAGCTCAATCTCTTTATGTATCAAGTTGATATTAATGTGGGTATGGTTAAGCATAGAAGTAAACAAGATAAGAGCACTGCATTAATAGTTATATTAATATTAGCTGCATTCTTTGGCTTATTGCTATGGGCGCAGGTTAGACCAGATTCTGGTTTAATAGGTAAGTCTTGGTTAGGTGACCTTAAAGCCCGTTCAATGGGTATTGAGAATCTATCATCACAGCAATATGCAGATGAGCATAAAGATATACAGGATACTTTACAAAAGGTTGCTAATGACCTAAACAGAAAAGTGGATGTAAATGGTGATAAGTTAATCAATTGTATTGATGCAGCAGTATTATTCTATCAATACTATCCTGATAGAAGTAAGGTACGTATTATGTGGAACCTTAATCATAATACAGGTATGAATCATTTGTTTAACGCTGTATTGATTAAAGGTACATGGACATCCATTGAGCCACAGGCAAAGTGGAATAATCATTCACATTGGATGCCTGATGTATGGGGTAGTCAATATGATCCTAAAAAGAATGTAGATGCAACACAGATTTATTTAAAGTATGTGAAGTAATATATAACATACCCCTTGATTCACTCAAGCTCAATTTATTTCATTGTCCATTTTTGCCTGTAAATTATTTTGAATGTATTTTCGGATTTTTACCCGTACTTCCGGATCAATCCGTTGTGTGAATAAAAACACATAAGACAATTGTCCAAACTCTTCACGGGAACCGAAAACAACAGCGTCAACTTTTAAAAGCATGGATTGCAGTTTTATTTGAATGTCTTTGTAAAGCTGGTTTTTTCTAAGCCCGGGATCATGTTCAAAGACGCACGAAAGACCCACAACGCTTATATCTCTTACGCTGCTATTAATATACTCGCCGTTAAACGGCATATTCATTGATGCGTTAGTTTCCCGTTCAGCAGTCGCTCTAAGATATTTGCGCCTTCCTTTCGCGTTTAAAACATTCAATATTTCAAGAACAGCTTCTACAGCTTTGCTCATATCTACTTTTAAGGAAAAAAAGCCGCATGAAATTTTTATTACGTTTATATATTTTAGTTTTAAATCGTCATTGCTGTTGGAAGAAAAAACTCCAACCTTTACATCTGGAAAAGATTTTGATAAGTTCAGGATAAATTTTTCCCATTCAACTTCCGGCATTTTATCATCGATATTTATATAAATGATTGAATCCGGATAATTTTTTAAAGAACGCATAAGACGGGTATGATCTTTCGCGATGTAAGCTTCATATTCCTGCTGAACCAATTCAGTAATAATTTGATTTTGCACAGGTACTGTTGGATAAAGAAAAAATATCTTCTTTCCGTTTATCGAAAGCTGTGTATTATTTTCATTTTCGTTACTCATATCCTGTTATCTGATTCGAATCAGCTCCATCTCAAAAATTAAAAAACTGTTGGCGGGAATAAGCCCTTCGCCAACCGACCGGCTTCCGTACGCGAGTTCAGGCGGAATTATTACAAGGCGTTTTTCGCCGACCCTCATTTCCATTAACATTTCATCCCAGCCCTGAATTACTCTGCCGACTCCGACCTGAAATTCAATCGGCTCGCCTCTTAAAATTGAATCATCAAAAACTGTGCCGTTTAAAAGCCTTCCTGTATAATGAACACTAACAGTTCTGCCTTGCGCCGGCCTTCCGCCTGTTCCTTCTTTTTGAATTATATAACGAATCCCTGATGTTGTCTGTTGTGTATTTGGAAAGTCGGTATTAATTTTATTTATATCCGCTTGCCTCTGTGATTGCGTTCCTCTTTCATTCGCGGAATTTATCTGTCTGAGTAATCTGTCAAAATTTTCCTGATCCGCTCTAAAAGCGTTGGCGTCTGTGCCATTACGAATTATTGTAACGGATTGAATCCTGTCTCCCTGTCTTGTTGTGTTTACAATGTTCTGACCTTGAACAACATAACCAAAGACAGTATGCCGCCCGTCTAAATGAGGCGTAGGAGTTATAGTGATAAAAAACTGACTGCCGTTTGTTCCCGGTCCCGCGTTCGCCATACTTAAAACACCGGGCCTGTCATGTTTTAACGCCGGGTCTATTTCATCGGGAAAACTATAACCCGGTCCGCCTCTGCCGTTTCCGGAAGGACAGCCACCCTGGATCATAAAATCCGAACTATCGCCATTACTTACGGATATAACACGGTGAAAAGTAAGGCCGTCGTAGAAACGTCTACCCCTGTGATTATCAAGCCTGCCTTCCGCTAAGGCTATAAAATTACAAACTGTAAGGGGAGCACGTTGATATTCAAGACGTACAACTATGTCCCCGCGATTTGTTGTAATTCTCGCGAAAATTCCATCGCCCAAACTCTGGGCATCAATTGTTTCTGTAGCGCTCAAAATTAATATTACTCCTGTCAAAATAAATATTGATAATTTTAAATTTTTCATAAGAATATTATAACATATTTATAATATTTTTACAATATTATGAATTACCACTTACATACTTTTGTGTGCGAACAGGAGGTTCTAGTTCGTGTGGTTCGTGGTAAAATAATGTATTGTTTTTATTCCACTGTGAATGTAATTGTTTGCTCTTCGTATCCGTTTTGCACATGTAATAAATTTTCTCCAATTTCAAGCGGCAGAAAAAATGTAAAAGGACGAGGCACACTGAACGATGAATTGTTGTGCGTTACGTGCAATACATTGCCTTCGCCGCCAATAACCTCAACAGGGATTTCATTTATACCGATTCCTCTGCTTGTTAAATAAACAAAGCCGCTTCTGGGATTTATTATTTCCAAAGGACGGGAACTGTAATCGACAGAACCCTGTCTTAATGAAGCCGTAAACCAAGCCTGATATTCAGCGGGGTATATAGTTTCGATTCTTCCGTTTATTATTTGATGCCATGTACAGATTCTTCTGGATTCATCGGGATGAATATATTCGTTAATTACTGAAATACAAGCATAAGACGGATCCATTCCCGATACAGCGCAAATTTGCCTGACGCGCCAGTCTTGGGGAGTAAGAAAATCGGCAGCGTGACTGTGATATCTGTGAAGTTCATTTAATGTATTACGCACAATCGCGGCGGGAATGGAGCTGCCTGTTTTATCCAAAACAGTCTCTCCTGTAAAATTTCCCATCCATACGCCGGCGGAATATTTCATTGTAGCTCCCAGCGCTACAATATTTTGATATTGATTTGCCGTACCTGTTTTAAAAATGGCGGGAAATGATGTTCTAAAATTTCTTCCGGAACCAAACGCGAGTACCCTCGCGCTTGAGTCCGACAATAGCGAACAAATTAAACGCGCGGTATCCGCGGAATAAACTCTATAACTGTTTTCTATTTGGCTATTGTCTGACATCTGCCATGTTAACGGTATATAAATTCCATCGCGCGGGAAAACGCTGAACGCTCTTACCAGTTCCAAAAGACTGACAGGCGCGTTTCCCAACGCTAAACCCAATCCCGCGTCTTGCGCTGAATGTTCTATAGAATCAAAACCAAGCGAAAAAAGATGTTGTGTATAATCTCGTACGCTAAGCCTGTAGAGTAAATAAACAGCGGGGATATTTAAACTTGACGCGAGTGAAGCGCGGAAAAGTATAGGACCGTTAAAACGATTATTAAAATTCTGCGGAAAATAAACTTCTTCCTGACCGAAAGTCATTGGAATATCCGCGATAACATCCGAAGGATAAAAACCTTTTTCAAGCGCCATCGCGTACAGAAATGGTTTCATGCTGCTACCGGGCTGGTTTAAAGCTAATACTCCGTCAATTTGCCCCGCGTCATAATTGTTAAAAAAATCCGCGCTTCCAACCCAGGCTAAAATTTCTCCCGTATCATTATCGATTACTATAGCAGAACCGTTTGTTAAACGCGATGAATAATACATCGCGACATTTCCCGCGATTATATTTTCCAGATAACGTTGAAGAGCCAAGTCAATTGAAAGATACATTTCGTTTTCTTGACTTCCTGAATTTAATGTTTGTGAATTAATCAAACGGATAAGGTGGGGAAGTTCAAAGGGGTATAAAAAACGTTGCGCTGATTCCAACGCGAATTCAAAATCCCTTTCGTCAATCTGTGTTAAAAGAGGCCATTTATTCGCCATATTTTTGTTTTCTGTAAATCGCGTTTGTAAAAAAGAAGCGGCGGTTAGGCAATTTTGCGGATTTTCAAGCGGATTGTAAAAGTTAGGCCGTCTTGGGATTACCGCGAGGCAAAAGATTTTCGCTCCTGATAACATCGAAATCTCGCTAGAAAAAAATGTTCTGGCGGCTGAAGTTACTCCTTCTGTACTAAATCCAAAGGGTAGCGAGTTTAAATACATTTCCAGGATTTCATCTTTTGTAAATCTTGTTTCAAGGCGTAGAGCGTTAATCATTTCTGATATTTTACTTCCAACACCCTGACGGCGGTTAACTTGCGTTGTTTGCGAACGCGCGTTTTCTGTTATTATTCGCGCTAGCTGCATGGTGATAGTAGAAGCGCCGCTTACCCTTCTGCCGCCTGTGATATTTTGCTGTAACGCGCGCAATAGAGCAAAACCATCAACACCGGGATGGCTGTAAAACCGTTTGTCTTCTGCAATTATAAAAACATCTTTTATTTGCCGCGGTATTTCATCCTGTCTTTCTCTGCGTAAGCCATCCGCGACAGGTGTTATTTGCAATAACATTCCGTAGCGGTCATAGTAACGGACACTGTACGGTCTTTGCTGGAACTGTTTTAAATCACCATAAGGAGAAAACCTCAACACTAGCCAAAACAGCGCAGATACAGATAATACAATTATTATAATACGGCGTAAGAATTTTATTAATTTTAATTTTAACCACGAACCATCACGAACCATCACGAACCACGAAAATATGTCAGAGCACAAGTTCGTGTAAGAACCGGAACCGACACCGAAGTCAAAGACTGAGGTTCCCCTCTGGCAGGTTCTTTTCGTGTGGTTAGTGGTAAATTCTTTGTTACTCAATTGTATACAACAACCCCCGGCTGCGGCCGAAAATTTCCGGTTCGTACATACACTCAGCTTGTACCGGCGGAGTGGGGTAGACACCTCTTCTTGCTGTTCTGAAAAGGAAACTTACCGTAGTTTCTCCCCTGTTAAAACGATCCCAGAAATACTGAATCTCATTATCAAAAATCGCTTGATGACTTAACCATGATCTGCGTTGTTGTACATTATTATTGTCATTACCCGCTGCTCCGCCTACATCATCGTAGGTCGCGGTGGTAACAAACGCTGTGTCAAGTATTTCCGCGCCTGACGGAACCGGCACACGCAACGCGAGGTAGGTACGATCCCTTGTAGAAGATACCCTGACTCTCGCGCGGTATGTTTTTCCGCTTTGCAGCGCGGTGCCTTTTATTTCCGCTCCTGTACTTACATCAAAAATACTAAGGAATACTCCGATTCCTTCATCGCGGAAGAACTGAAGTTCAGACGGTATCGCGTAACGCAAGGACGCTGTGTAATACAAGTTTCCCCTGCCGCTGCGCGTAAAGTTAAGCTGCTGTATTCGATCCATTGTAATACCTGATAATGCCGCGTTTGTAAAATCAAATGTTTGCGTAACAGGTTTCGCGCCAAGACCCCTGAATGTTCCTTGTAATAATTGTGTCGAACCAAGTGAAACTGATCCTCTGACATCAATGTTTGTAAGATCTTCCGCTCTTATTAAAGCGTCTACCGCGGATAGAACACGGACAGTTTCGGCTGTACTTCGCCAATATCCCAATTTACTGGTACGCTGGAACTCAAGCAATGTAAATAAAAGCCGTGTATTAATATCATCACCGGGGAATTGCTGAGCGAAAAATTGCAATGACAGCGCGAATTGTTCTATTTGACCGCCAAAATAACTGTAGCGGTTTCTGCTTAAAGGATCTGTTAAATCTACTCCCCTTGTTGTTAAACGCATTAAGTTTCTAAGACGCTGAGCAGTATTTGCGGCGTCCGCGGTGCGTCCAAGCTCGCGGTATGTCATTCCAACGAATGCCAGTACAGACGGATCAACATTATCGCGGGTTAAGATTTCTGCTAATCTTGACGGATCAACTCTTTCGCCTAACAGAGCAAATACATACAGCATGTATGATTGTAAATATGACTGATAAACATAGTCAGAAGAGTTGCTGCGTCTTCCTTGTATTACTTGATACTCGCGGTTTAAATACGCGATAAGAGAGGTAACGTTAAGCGAAGACGGAATATTTATATTTTTGGTTTTAGCGATCGCTATGATGTGCGCGATTCTAAGACTTACATAAAAATCAGATGATTTACCTGACGGCCAATAAGGGAAACCTCCGTTAGACAATTGAACTTGCGCCCATGACCTTAATTCATTTTCCACAACACGCTGCGGATTTGAAACCTCGGATTTAATGCTTAAAGCGTCAAGATATTCGCCGAACACTACAAGAGGCATAACTACAGAGCTTCTTTGCTCAAGGCATCCGTAAGGATAACGAAAAAGATAACCAATCGCTGTATCCAATAAACTAAGTCTTGTAGCGTCTAACGTTAATGTCAGGCTTCCCGCGTTATTATCCGCGAATGAAGGTATAACCAAACCCTCGCTCGCGGAATTGGCGGAAATTGTGCCTGTTGTAGTTACTGTTTCCATTACAAGCGGTTTTTCGATTATCATTTCGCGCACAAGTCTTTCATTTAGAATGGTTGAATTAACCGTAAAGTTTAAAGTAACATTTCCCTGCCTTACTGCCGCAACATCAAAATAAACAACAGCGTTTTCGCCGCTACGAACCGTTACGCGACGTTCCGCTACACCGTCAACAAAAGCGTGTCCATGCACTTTTGCTAATCCGCTTGAAACATCGTTTGGCAAAGGAGAGCCAACATCAAGTTTTACTGTGATGGTATGCGCCTGTGAATCAAGATTTGTTATTAATACCCCCGCTTCGGCAGTATCTCTTTCGCGCAAGCGGCGTGGGACAAGTTCGCGAACATTAATTCTGTTCTGCGCCGCGATTTCGCTTTCCTTTAACGCGAATAAATCACCGCGTACTCCAAAGACCGTTACTCGATATGTTGTAAGGTTGTCGGGAAGTTTGAACTTATGTGTAATTTTGCCGTTAGCGTCTGTAATAAGCATTGGTTCAAAAACCGCGGTAGGGTTAAAGTCGCTTCGCTCTTCGATCTTGCTGTCTTCGGAATCCCCGCCCATGCGATCCAAAACCGCGTAGGTTACAGGATCCATCAACATAGCTCTTGAATCTCCGCCTGCCGCGAAAAGCGGGAATTGACTATTTGAATAAAAGTAATTTATAGGATCAGGTACACGGTAGTTAATTAAATCAAGTACACCCCTGTCTACAGCCATCAAACTTAATTCGGCATTCGGAAGTGGCTGCCCGTCTCTTGTCGCTGTTAAAGTAATTGTAACTTCTTCACCCGGGCGGTATGTTGTTTTATCGGTTTGAATATTTACAGAAAAAGCTTTTGTGCGGGGGTTTATATTAATTTGTGTTACTCCGTAATAACCCTTTGGTTTGTCAAGATCGGGATTTCCGTATTCATGTGTAGGAGGACCAGAACGTACTGAATAGGAAGAAACAGATAAATAAACTACAGGAACATAGTTACGCGCGATTGGAACATCAAGCACAGTAACAGATTCTGTAAAATGACGTACTTCTTCAGAATAAATGCCGTCTCTTTCTATTGTAATAAGATAATAACCGGCTGGAAGCGGACTTTGCAAAAGTATTTTCGCGGTATCACCAGGTTCATACATGTTTTGATCGGGAACAAGGCGTATTTCTTCCGCGCTGCTCATGTTCCAAAAACCGCCCGAACCTGTAACAAAAAAACTGATTTCCGTAAGAGCTGTTCTGCCTTCCCTGTCTTTCGATGTTACGCGCAAGATGTGAAAACCCGCGGCAGAAGGTCTTACTCTGATTGTTCCGCCGTTATTTTGAATATTAATTGTTTGAACGCTGTCTATTACCTGCTGGCGCGTGTACTCATCGTGGATAAATCCGCTTACGCCTCTTTGCTGAACACGCCTCCATTCTTCGCGGATTAATTCGACTTTAAGCTGCCTCGCTCCTTCGCCTGTTTGAAGGAAAAGACTGTTATCAGTTGTACGCTGCCCGGAAGTATTAACAGTTATATAGTTACAATTAAATTCTTGTCCCGCGCGGATAAATCCTGAAACGCTGCGGTTAAGCCCGATGTAAAAACTCGCCGGATGCGCCATAACGGATCTGTACGCGGTAACCATTTGGTTACCTATGTCTGTAACTCTTGCCTCCGCCTGATAAATATACGGCGCTCCCGTTACTTTACTGCTCGTTGTAGTTCTTGCGCTAAGAGTCGCGGCTCCCTGTCCGCTTAAACTACCGCTTTCGCTGCTTATGTAACGCTTGCTGTCCCAGCCTCGCATCGGTCCAAATGAAAACCCTCTTGTTTCCACGCCTGATGGCTGGAATACACCGGTTTCTTCAAACCACGCGCCTTCCCATGTCGCGCCTGAAAGACTGCCGCCGGCTAAATAACTGGCTCTAAGATTTAAATTGATATCGTCACCTAATATAATTGTTTCGGATGGAGCCGCTAAAGTCGCCTGGAATCTTAATCTTTCAAAAAAAGCGATTGTTACGGGAATGCTTGCGACATTTTCGTCAATTTCAAACGCTCCTGAAGTTCGTTTGTAAACAAGCCTGTAAGAACCGGGCTGCAGGTCTTCGGGGATTTCTATTTTTCCAAAAAAGCTTCCTGATTCGGTTGTTTCTCCTTCAAATGTCGCGATCCTTTGAGGTCTGTAAGAACTTTCCTCAAGAACAATTATATAACTGCCTTGATAAAGTGTGTACATTCCTAAAACTCTTGAACGGTCAACGCCGCGGAATGTTAATGTTTCTCCCGGTTTATATAAACCGCGATCGCAGAACATAAAAGCAAGAGGAATTATTTCTTCCGCTCTCTGCGGCGAATTTGTTCTGATGCCGGATCTCCACATGTTATGTGAAGACGGACTAAATAACGCTTTGTCTCCGTCTTTTTCCGCGATTATAAACGGCGCTCTCCACCAATTGGATTCAAATGTATTTTCTCTTAGTACTAAAGGTTCTAAGTTAATTACAGCAAGACCATTACTGCCGGTTTTCGCTTCGCCGTAATTTCCAATATCTAAAGTCCTGGAATATTCTACAGCTGAATTTGAAAGCAATTTTACAGTAGCGCCTTCTACCGGTTTTCCTGTTGATAAACTTGTAACAAGTACCGCGACTTTGTTAAAACCATAACGCACTGTCATTCCCAAATCTGTTACCTGAATATTAATACTATTTTCTGATACCCTGTTTGGTCCCGGCTGGAATGTATTGTCATTTAACCTTCTGCTTGTTAAAAGATTTATAGATGAACGAAAACCTACAAACCCTTTGCCTTGCGCGTTTAAAAACGGTTTAAGATCAATTACTTCAAAAAATTTTGTGTTAACTTCGCCCGGTTCAAGATTAAAAGTGGTTGTATTATTCCAGCTTCTGTTTTGTTGCCTTGTTAAAAACGGATTACTGTCAGAGCCTAATTGATATGTAGAATTTGCCGCTATGTTTTGATATTCAAAAATAAAACGAGGTGGAAATTGCGCTTCCAGCATGACATTGTATCTGTATTCCGGGAAATTTAATGAACCTACAGGAGGCGGCGCCGGAGGAACTACTATCTCGCATGTGTAAGGGGTACCTAATCTTCTGCCGTAAATATCTTCTACATTCGCGGAAACAGTTAACCTAAAACGATCTCCGTAATTAATCGGCAGGTTAAATATCCTTAAAATATTTCCGAATACTTCGATATTTTCACTGCCAATCGGCATAACAGGATCTGTCGTAATCGCGCCGCGTAATGTATTTTCATTTAAACCGTGACTAAAATTTATTTCTACAAGGTTGCCGTATCTTCCGTAACCCGCTATTCTGTTATGCGATCTTACAACAAAAGGAGCGGGCGTTCTAAAACTAAAAGTTTGATCCGCTTCTGTTCCTCGTGTTCCTCCTTGCGATCTCGCTCCTCGTTTTAAAACAACATTTACTTGTGTCGCGAAATTTATAGTACCTTGAACATCAGCGATTATTTTATATTGATCGATTTGTCTTAATGTAAATCTTCTGCTCTCTGCGCCCGCGTTTATTTCCAGATGTTGATTCATATCTGCGGCACGCACAGGATAATTAAAGATCAAACTAATCTGCCGCGCGGCTTCAGGCGGTACGTTATTATTATCAAAGCGGAAGTTTGTTCTTTCTCTGTAATCCTCTCCCGGTATAATAGAACTGATTCTTAAAGTTTCGGTATGAAAATTAAAAACCCTGTCGCCCGTAATTCTGTTTCCGCCAAGCGACGCTGCGTTAGCTGCAACTGTAATTGTATATGTTTGTTGTGCCTGGCAAGGTTCATCACCTTCAAAACTTAAAAAACTTGTTCCGTACCATCGGAATGTTCCTTTAATGGCAGGTGTAATCGTTACAAGAGGCGAAGTTGAACTTTGCTCGCCAAGACTCGCGAGGGGAATCATGGGCTGTGAAAAAACTACATATATGGAAGGACGTTGTATCGCGGAAGAATAATCTCCTCTTGGACCCCAATCAATCACGGTGAGGGGTTCATTAATTCCCTGTAATTGCCCTTGTAGTCCAGCCTCTTGCGCGGCGCGAATTTCCTGAATTCTGGCAGCTTCTCTCGCGGGGTCAAAATAAACAGTTTGATAATCAGAAAGACGCCTAAGCCCGCCGCCAACTATGGTTCCCTGTCCTGAGTTCGCGGCTGTGCCGGTCTGCGCCTGAGTAAAGGTTTCTACTTCATTTATCGGTTCCGCTCTTAATGGACGAAAATCTAAAGTAGTGGCAGTTTCAAGGGCGGCACTGTTTATTAAAAGCCTGACGGGGTTTCTGGAATTAATCTGCGGAGAGCTGACATTTATAAAAGTTTGAACATTGGCAGGCATTATAGGTATTTCGTTTATTACATCTTTTTTACATCCAAAATAAAAGAATAAAATAAACAACGGCAAAAAAAAGGCTATTTTTTTCATAGCGCCCCCTATAATTGACAGTATATCAATTTTACAGTTACATTCAATATATGAGTGAGTACTATATTAACGGCGGCGCTGCTTTAAACGGCTCGATTAAAGTCAGCGGAAATAAAAACGCGGCTCTTCCATGTATCGCGGCGGCGCTTTTAACTGATGAACCTGTTGTTTTGCGCAACATCCCCGATATCGAAGATGTCCGGGTAATGCTTGATGTTTTTACAGCGCTCGGCGGCGAAGTTGAAACACTGGGACCTAATGTTCGCAAGCTGTCTTTACTGGATATAAAGTCATCAGAAATCCCAAAAGAACAAGCGAAAAAAATAAGAGCGTCGATTCTTTTTGCAGGTCCGCTTTTAGCTCGCACAGGAAAGGTAATTCTTCCTCCGCCCGGAGGCGATGTTATAGGACGGCGAAGACTGGATACTCACTTTTTGGCGCTTACGGAGCTTGGTTCAAAAGTAAAAATAAGCGATTCCTTTACATTTACCGCTAAAAATCTTATTGGTGCCGATATTTTTCTTGACGAAGCATCTGTTACCGCTACAGAAAACGCGATTATGGCGGCAGTTTTAGCAAGCGGAAAAACAATTTTAACTAACGCCGCGAGCGAACCTCACGTTCAGGATTTATGCAGAATGCTGGTTTTAATGGGCGCTAAAATAGAAGGAATTGGCTCTAACATACTTACGATTGACGGAGTGGAAAAACTTTTTGGCTGCGATTTTGAAATTGGTCCTGATTTTATGGAAGTTGGCTCTTTTATCGGACTTGCTGCCGTTACAGGCGGAGACCTTCATATCGAAGGCGCGCGTGAATCTGACATGCGTCCCGCGAAAATAGCTTTTGGCAAACTTGGTATTGTCTGGGCTCACGAAGGAAACATCATCCATGTGCCTAAAAACCAAAGCATGGAAGTAAACCACGACCTTGGCGGAATGATCCCAAAAATTGATGACGCGCCCTGGCCAGGTTTCCCGCCAGACCTTTTAAGCATTGTAATTGTTGTCGCTACTCAAATAAAAGGAACAGTTTTAATCCACGAAAAAATGTACGAATCCCGCATGTTCTTTGTCGATAAACTTATCGGCATGGGAGCCAGAATCGTGTTATGCGATCCTCACCGCGCCGTTATTTCAGGTCCTGCGAAACTGCAGGGTTCCGAGCTTACAAGCCCCGATGTCCGCGCCGGAATGGCAATGCTTATCGCTACCATGTGCGCCGAAGGCAAAAGCGTTATACGCAATGTCTACCAGATAGAAAGGGGTTACGAACATTTACCGGAAAGGCTTTCTTCGCTTGGCGCTAGCATTCAAAGGGTAGAGTAGGGGGAAACCCCCCGACCAATCCGGTTTCTGATCCCAGATTAGTCGGGGTTAAAATTTTGGTTAAAAAAGTATTAAATATACGATATTGGGATTGTATAATCATTTTTTCCAAGCGGAAGCCATGTTGGAGCAGAGCATAAAACTCCGCCTGGCGCGACTTCTTTTTTAAA
>WQXE01000041.1 GCA_009784995.1 Treponema sp.
AGATTATTATCCAATACTAAAGTTACACCTGATCGAACAGTAAACATGGCGCCATTTGTAGAAAGACTTATGGTACGATTAGTATTATCACCTCTAAGTGTAATTGTGATATTTTCCTTTCCGCTGTAAGAAAGATTTTGAGGAGTAATTACTTCATCAGCTTTAAGTTCATAAGTATAACTACCGCCGCTTACTGCCGTAGTCTGTAATAATGTTAAAAACTCAATAAGCGAATTGCTAGTTTTATTGTTATCATTTTTATTTTTATTTCCATTTGAATCATCAGGATCAATAGGGCAGCTAGATAATAAAAATATAACAAAGATGGAAAAAAACGTAAAGAATATTTTATCAAAACTCATCATAAAAACTCCTTTTTTATTATTAATATATTATAAATAACTCTTTTAAATAAAAATTGATTAAATTAATCTACCTTTATATTATCAAGAACTCTTGAGCTGTTTAATTTCCTCTTCCTCTTTATAAAAATTAAGAGCATCCTGCTTAACTTTTTTTTCATCATTAATTATTGTTTTATCAGATACTTTAATTAGCTCTGTTTTTATTTTAGTTTTAGCAGTTACATTAAATGAATGACCAGTTATTCTGAAAGGTATCTTAGACTTTCCTTTTTGATAATTTGCTATAAACAGACCATTAGTATTCAAATTATTATTAGAGGATGAATCAAATTTATATAAATAAGACAATTCTGATTCTTGAGGTTTTATAGATATTGAGCTAGTTGATATCCAAATACCTCTGAAGTTCATATCTTCTAAATTGTATGCCTTAGACAAGATTTGAGCATTATCAAAAGATTGTTCTATTGTTTGATAAAAAACTACATGTTTATCATCACTTGGAGACTGATAATATCCAACCCATGTTCCTTCAAAATACGAAGATTTAAAAATTTTTTTCTTTACTATTGGTATTCGTTCAAGTATGAATGCAGCAAATGTAACAATTATTCTAAAAAATCCATATGCAGAAGCAAAATTTATCAAGAATTTAATAATAATATTATCCAAATATGGAAAACTAATAGAGTTTGTCAACGACCAAGTAAAGAAAGCAAAGATAGATGTAAAGAAAAGAGCAATATTACAAATTTTCCTGTAAAGCATTTTTTCAACCTCCAATATGATTTTTATTTTTAATCAAATTTTTCTCTTCAACCCCTACACTACTGCTTCGTCCAAACCAATCCACCACTAGCTCTCGTGTAAGTGCCCGCACCCCCGCCTACATTTAAATACTTTGAACGTAAATCTCCAATATTACCAACAAAACCGCCAAGAGCTTCAATATGAAAATTATCAGAAGAAATATTACTACCAATAACAAAAGTAACATTAGTAAGGCTTGTGCAGCCTGTAAACGCACCATTACCAATTGATGTCACGCTATTTGGGATCGTTATGCTAGTAAGGCTTGTACAATTCCAAAATAATGAAACACCGATTATTGTCAAACTATTTGGAATTGTTATACTGATTAGACTTGTGCAACCACCAAACGCACCAGCACCAATAGATGTCACGCTATTGGGTATCGTTATACTAGTAAGACTTGTACAACTGTGAAACGCACTTGCATCAATAGATGTCACACTATTAGGGATCGTTATATTGGTAAGACTTGTACAACCCAGAAACGCACTACTACCAATAGATGTCACGCTATTTCCTATCGTTACATTAGTAAGGCTTGTGCAACCAGAAAACGCACTATTACCAATAGATGTCACGCTATTAGGTATCGTTACACTGACTAGGCTTGTACAACCAGAAAACGCACCACTACCAATAGATGTCACGCTATTTCCTATAGTTACATTAGTAAGGCTTGTGCAACCAGAAAACGCATAATCACCGATAAATCTTACGCTGTTTGGAATCGTTATATTTGTAAGGTTTATATAATTGATAAACGCCAAAGGTTCGATCCATATAACTGGTAATCCATTATAAAACGACGGTATTACCACTTCAGCGGCAATCGCAGTACCTCTTGAAACAGAATACGCACTTCCAATAAATGTGAATTCAATAAATGTGAAATGAAGTCCTTCTGTCGCTTGTGAATCTGGAATATCATTTAAACCAGAACCAATAAATAACGGCAAACTTGTAACACTACCTGAAATACCTGAACGAGTTACAGTTAATGTAATATTAGAACCAAAATCACCTGATTGAACGATATATGTATTACTTGTACCTATATTATTAATACCACGTTTCCATTGATAAGAAATAGTCCCTGAACCGCCAAGAGCGCTAGTGTTTGCTGTTAATATTTGCCCTACTTGAGCATTTCCAGTAATTGTTACAGTTCCTGAAAGCGTAGAACTAACTATTTCATCTCCTGGCTTTAAAGTTTCTAAAACTTCAGGGCAGCTTACAAACGCAAAAACTAACATTAAACCAACCAGCATGATAATTATTCCAAACAACTTTTTCTTTAACATATTCAACTCCTATACATATTTCACAATCAATCAATAATACAAAACAAACGCAAAATGTAATATTTACATTAATAATATACCTTAAATACGGATTAATCAACAAAAATCCTGTATAAAAAGTTATGTTTTTCAATATATTCAACAAAATATACGGTTCTTTTCCATATAATTCAAAGTATATTTTCATACATGAAGAGTATTAAGGTTATTTTTGGGGCAAATATCAGGTTTTTTAGAAAAAAACAGGGGCTTTCTCAGGAACAATTGGCGGAAAAATTGGGAATTACTACCAAACATTTAAGTACAATAGAAACTGGCGCGAACTTTGTATCAGCGGATTTATTGGAAAAATTTATCCAGCAATTCCTGGTTTCGCCTTCCGCGCTTTTCTATTCAATTGACGAAGTACCAAATGACGAAAGTTTTTTTAGCAAAATAGACCAATTAATCGATAATGAATACGAAAAAACATCAAATATAATAAAAATGAAGATTAGATACTTAGTTTAGGGAAAAATTTTCAACTTTTTTTCATTCTCAGTCAAACCCTTCGGGTTTGGCTCTTTTAAGGAATGGATTTAATGTCCGCTCACGCGGACTGTCGGGTCATGCGCCACAATTTTTTTTACTTTTTCCCCATTCTCGGTCATGCAAAACAGCATGTCTGCGCCATATATAGGTGTGTGTTTTCGGTAAAAAAATACCGTCTGCACATAATCCAATTTTAGGAGTGTGTTATGAGTGTTATGGCTTATATGCCCTTTGGAGCGGGTGGAATAATTATCAGGGTAGAAACAGATATACGCAGGGGTATTCCCGGCGTGGATATTTCAGGGCTAGCGGAAGGCGCTGTTAGAGAAGCGCGGGATCGTGTACGAGCGGCTTTTAGAAATTCGGGGTTTAGTTTTCCTGCTGACAGGATTTTAATTAACCTCGCTCCAGCGGGGTTAAAAAAAGACGGAGCCGCTCTCGATTTACCTATCGCGCTTTCGATTATGGCGGCGGCAGGGCTTGCGCCGATCAACGGGAACCTGCTTGTAATGGGTGAGCTTGAATTATCAGGAAAAATCCGCCCTGTACGAGGTGTTCTCGCGGCAATAACCGCGGCAATGGCGCAGGGAATTACAGAGTTTATAGTACCCGCGGAAAACGCTGGGGAAGCGGCAATTCTAACATCCGCGGAAAACCGAACAAGTTTTCAAACTATTCCACAATTTACCGCGGTAGAGAATTTACAAAACGCGGTACACGCGCTTTTTATTAAAGAAGAAAAAGGATCTCTTCCAATATCGTTGGAAACGGCGAAAGTTCAAAAAACAGAAACAACATGCGGCGATTTTTCTGATGTCTGCGGTCAGGAAATTTACAAAAGAGCGTTGGAAATTGCCGCGGCGGGAGGACACAATGTTTTGGTTTTTGGACCGCCCGGCGCGGGAAAAACCATGCTCGCGCGCAGGATGCCTTCGATTATGGCGCCGTTATCTGTAAACGAAGCAATCGAGGTTACACGCCTTCATAGTCTCGCAGGTCCTAGCCGAAATGAAGGCGGGTTTGGATACATTGATCAATTAATTACAAATCCGCCTTTTCGCGCTCCGCATCATAGCGCGAGCGCGGAAGGAATTCTTGGCGGCGGCAAATTCCTGCGCCCGGGAGAAATTAGTCTCGCGCATTTTGGTCTATTATTTTTAGACGAAGCGCCGGAATTTAGAATAAATGTATTACAGGCGTTACGCGAACCTTTGGAAGACAGGGTGATAAGCATTGTTAGAGCGGATGGTCCTGTTTTACTGCCGGCAGAATTTCAACTTATTTTGACAGCGAATCCTTGCCGCTGCGGCAGGCTTGGTTCGCGTGACAATGGAAATTCATGTTTATGTTCCACAGATGAAATAAACCGTTACTGGCGAAAGTTCAGCGGCGCGCTTTTAGATCGTGTAGAAATAAGAGTCGCTGTTTTGCCGCCAAAAATAGAACAGATGTCTGCCATTAAAAAAAATGAAAATAATATATCAGAAAGCAAAATAATTTCATGCCGAGTAAAAAAAGCAGTAGAGATACAACAACAACGTTTTAAAGAAATAAATATACGCCGCAACGCGTTAATTCCTGCCGGTAAAGCCGTCGAACTTTGTCCACTAAATGAAAAAGCGAAAAACGCTTTTCACATCGCGATATCTAAATTGGGTCTTTCAGGCAGAGCTTATCATGGGATTTTACGGGTTGCCAGAACCATCGCGGATTTAGAAGAAAAAGAAATCATCGAAACAGAACATATCCTGGAAGCGGTTCAACATCGAAGGCTGGGAGAGGATCCGTGGGACATCCTGTCTGTAGATATATGATTCAAGGATTGCTATAATTGTGGACTTACAGCAACTCAGGGATAGCTTCGAGAATGGCATCACTTATCTTCCTGCCTTTACTTGAATAACCCATTCTACGTTCTGGACGAAGAGAGCCGTGAAAGTCGCTACCTTCTGTGACATAAAGCCCAAGAGACTGCGCCAAGGCTTCAAGGCGGCGGCAAGGTCCCTGTTTCGCGGTCGGATGCCATGCTTCAAGACCCATTAGACCCATGTCTTTTAGAGTTTTTATTAAATCAGGAAGCCGCCCCCACGCTATAAAAAGCGAAATGGGATGCGCGAGAACAGGAATGCCACCGGATTCTTTAATTAAAGCGACAGCTTCTTCAAAAGAAAGACCGTCTTTAGGTTCATAAAAGAGTTTTCCAACACCTAAATACCTCGCAAATGCCTGATTTACATTTTTTACGACTTTTCGCTTGATTAAAAGCGCCGCGAAATGAGGCCGCCCAAGCGATTGACCGCTTCCAGACATCGAAACAAGGTCATCCCATGTTACATCAATGCTGTGTTCATGCATCTTATCAAGGATTTTACGGTTTCGCTCTTCACGGCGGCGGGATAGACCTTCTACCGCGGCTAAAAAAGCGGGAGTTGATGATTTTATTCCCAATCCAAGTAAATGAAACTCCCCGCCAGGACCCAATCCGGGAGCTATTTGATTAATACCTGATTTAATCCCTGTCCAATTTATATTAATTTCGATACCGGGTATAAAATGAATGTTTTTATTTTCTTCAGAATATTTTTTTGCCGCGTTTTTAGCGCTTTCCAGCCCGTTTATGGTATCATGATCCGTTAGAGCGATAGCTTTAAGCCCCTGATTGATCGCTTCTTTAATGAGCATATCGGGAGGCAAGTCCCCATCAGAAAAATTGGAATGTGTATGAAAATCAACCATAATGATAACTATATCAAATATTTACCGATTTATATATAATATACCGATAATATTATGATGTTACCTGGAAATATTGATTTTTTGGGCTAATAATCCTAAAATTATAGTATCTAACATTAAAATGTCAGATAAATATGTAATTGAAAGTTATATAAATAAGGACGGTTTGTAAGTGTTCGAATACACCTTGGCAAACGGTGTGATTGTCTCACCAGGTAAAGAAGCTTATACAGGTAGTTTGTCTGTTAAAGGAGAAAATATTGTATCTCCGGTTAATTCCAAAACAGGTAATACACAAAAAATCAGCTTAAAGAAAAAATCTTTTGTTTATCCTTCATTGATCAATACCCACGATCACTTACAGGGAAATTATCGCCCTCCTGTTGGTCCAAAAAAGGGTAAATTCTATTTAACCTGGCTGCCGTGGGATCAGGATTTTAAAGCGTCAAAGACATACGAAGAACGTTCAAAATTAAGTAGAGAGGATCTTTACGCTCTTTCAGGGTATAAATGCCTTTTTTCCGGCGTAACAACTGTTAACGATCACTTTCCTCACAATTTAAATAGTCAAATTATACCTACCCTGCCGATTAGAGCGATTCAGGAATATTGTATTGCCCATGAATGTTCAACATACGATTTAAAATGGGGCGACGGCATTGAAGCTGAACATAAAAAAGCGGTAGAAAATAATTGGCCATTTATTACTCATCTTTCAGAAGGTTTTGATGATGAAGCGATGAATGGCGTTGAAATGCTGGAAAAATTAAATATCCTTGATAAACACTGCCTGTTAGTCCATTGCATAGCTTTCAGTGATGAAGATATTCAAAAAGTCGCGAAAGCGGGCGCCAGTGTTTCATGGTGCGGTTTTTCTAATATGTTCATGTTTAATGTAACCGCGAAAATCAAAAAAATGATTGACGCGGGAGTAAATATTACAATAGGAACAGATTCATCCGCTACAGGGTCCGCTAACCTCCTCGCGGAACTAAAATATGACAGAGAACTTTACCGTAAACTATACGGGGAGGATCTCCCAGCGGAAAAAATCTTTGAAATGGTAACTATCAACTCCGCTAAAGCGTTTTTAATGGAAAACAGGGTTGGAAGCCTTGACGAAGGAAAATTGGCTGATATTCTGGTAATGAAGGCGAAACACGATGACCCTTACGAGAACCTTGTTAACGCGGGCATGAAAGATATAGAATTACTTATATTGGCGGGAAAACCAATATATGGCGAAATGAGATTTTTGGATATCTTTCAGGAGAAACCGGGAAAATCCGGACTGCCGCAAGGATACACACAAATAAAGGTGGGGAGCAAAATTATGTTTGTAAAAGGAGACCCTGCCAGTCTTTATAAAGAAGTCAGAGAAAAAATCGGATTTAAAAAGAAACTGGATTATCTGCCTTTTGAGCCCGCTATTGAATCCGATAAAACAGAGGATAGAATATAATGCCAAAACCAGCTCAATACCGTTCAGGTTCTTTGATATATTTCCAGGGAGACCCCGCGGAAAAAATATATATTCTTCAAACAGGTAAAATAAGCCTTGTTTATCAGGACATTGAAACCGGAGTTGATGTAAAAGACCCTGTTCAGCCAGGGGAATTCTTCGGAGTAAAATCCGCGCTGGGACGTTATCCTCGCGAAGAAAACGCGGTAGCGCTTTCTGACACTACAGTAATGATTTTTACAGTTCCTGAATTTGAAGCTGTCGCTATGGCAAATTCAAGAATAATCATGAAGATGTTAAAAGTTTTTTCCAACCAAATGAGGCGTGTTCATAAACAGGTTTCCAAAGTAATGGCAAAAGAAGAACAGCCGCCCGCGGACAGTTTATTTAATGTTGGCGAATTTTATTTAAAGAACAAACGTTTCTCTCACGCGAAACATGTATTCAGCCGTTATCTGACATTTTATCCTTCAGGAAAAAACGCGATTCAGGCATCCAAAAATCTGGAAATCGCGGAAGACGCTCTTTCCCGTTACGGGGATGGCAAAGGACCCGGTGTTTCTCTAAGTAAATCCGGTTCCGGCGCGCCAGCTCCCGCCGCGGCTACAGCCGCGCCAGCGGCAGCCGCTCCCGCGCAAATGTCACAAAAAGATACAGAAAAAATAACAAAAATGTATTATGACGCGGTAAGCCTTGTATCACAGGGTAAATACCAGGAAGCGTTTATGTCGTTTAAAGTAATTGTAGACGCGAATGCAGATCCCGAATGGACAGCGAAAGCTTCATTCGAAATCGGCCGCTGTATGTTCCTGCTTAATAAATTCGAAGACAGCATAAAATACTTCACAAATATGCTTACAAAATTCCCAAAACATTCAGAACTAAGAGAAACAATGTTTATTATGGGTCAATGTAATGAAAAAGCCGGAAGAAAAGATCAGGCGGTTGCCTTCTATAAAAAAATAATTTCTATGGGCGGAGACGACGCCACAGTAGAAAAAGTAAAGCGGGCGTTAAGCGCCCTGGGAGCGTAAAATGGCAATGGATTTAGCCGCGTTTGGCCGTTTTTCCCGGACGTTTCAAAAGGGAGAAATTATTTTTTCCGAATTCGAATTAAACGATACTTTTTATTTGATACAATCAGGCAAAGTGCAATTGGTAAAACTTGTCGGCGAAATCGAAAGAACATTGGACATTCTTTATCCGTCTGAAATGTTTGGTGAAATGGCGATACTCGAACAGTCACCGCGTTCCGCCACCGCTATCGCGCTTGACGAAGTAAAAACACTGGAGTTTAACTCTCAAAACTTTGAAATTCTTTTGCTTGGAAACCCGCAAATCGCTTTAAAACTTTTAAAGATGTTTTGCAAACGAATTTATGATTCAAAAAGACGCTTTATGATTCTTACCCTTCCAGATCCGCAGGCAAAAATCGCCGACGTTTTTCTTATGCTTGATGAAACTCAGCCTGATATTGATAAAACAAGCGAACGGCGTGAATTTAAAACAACTGTAGAAGGTGTCGCTCACTGGGCAGGAATGAGTGTCAATGAAGTCAGAGATGTATTAGGACATTTTGTAAACCAGCGCCGTGTAGAAATATACCCTGACAGAATTACTGTTAAAAATATTAACGATTTTTCCCGCTTTGTAAGTTCTAGACGAAACAACTCCAGAGGTGTATAATAACTCCTGTATTCAGGAGGAATATATGTCTGATTTTAATGGTCAATATAATAGCCCGGAAACTCAAATTGTCCCGGAAAAATTGCAAAACGCGGGAAACTTAACCGATACAATGCTGCGTTATTTAAAAGAAGCTTCACCCTGGCTGCGATTTATGGGTGTTGTGGGATTTATCTTTTGCGGTTTTATCGCTTTGGGAGCGTTCTTTTCTTTAATCGGAACAGTCGCGACATCAGCGTTCGCTAGTGAATTTGGCGATATTCCAATACAATTATTAACATTTCTATATACAGTAATTCTTCTTGGGTCAGGAGTTATACTTTTTTTTATGTCTCTTTTTACTTTTAACTTTGGAAATGGAATCCGAAAATACCAATTTAGTAATTCAGATGAAGATTTAGAAACAGCATTCAAAAACAATAAATCATTGTGGAAGTTTTACGGCATAATGACAATAATATATCTTGCCCTTTTCCCGGTAATGGTAATTGTAATGATCGCGGTTGGTGTTGCCATGGCAAGCAATATGCTTTTCTAAATAATGTCACAAAAGATTTCTGTTTTAGAATCATCTTTAGAAGCCTTAACACCTGAAGGAATAAAGTTTGTACTTTTTCCGGCAGGTTTCCCTGTTAGAACATTGGCGTACGCGATTGACGCGTTAATCCTATTAGTGATTGATATAATTTTATTTGTATTATATGTATATCTAAATTTTAACCCGGGTATATGGATATTTCTTCTTGTTTTTTTTATAATTGACTGGTTTTATCATATTATTTTTGAATTAGCATTCAAGGGACAAAGCCCTGGGAAACGTTTTCTGGGAATCAGAGTAATTAAAAGTGACGGCTCGCCTGTAGACCCCGCGTCTTCTTTTTTAAGAAATCTTCTGCGATTTGCTGATACATTTTTCTATTTTTTTCATATCGCATTTATTTCCATCGCGGCAAGCAGCGGGTTCAGGCGAATCGGCGACTGGGCGGGAAATACTCTTGTGGTTTATTCAACACCTGCGAAAAATACCGCGCGCCATTCATTAAGCCGATTATTGGAAAAATACGAACCTATTACTCCGCCAAAATCCCTTTCCAATGATGAAAAGCAAGCTATACTTAATTTCGCGAGACGTTATCCCCTGTTAGGTGAAGCGAGAGCCAACGAAATAGCTGATTCATACGCGCCGTATTTAAAATCTGATTCATCCGATACAAATATTTTAACAAGCGCTTCATACCTTATGGGAATTGCCCGTAAGTTATCAGGAGAAATGTAATGACTGAACAGAACTTTGTACAGCGCCGAAGTCAGATATGGAATTCATTTTCCGCGCTTGTAAGAGGAAATAAAAACGAATTAAAAAAAGGCGCTGTCGCGTTTGTAAGCCTTTTCAGGGAGATTACCCAGGATTTAAACACAGCTAAAGCAAATAATTTTGATCCTGTAATAATAGAACGGCTTAACGCGCTTGTAAACGAGGGAAATCAAATATTGTACGGGCAGCATGTTTGGCCTTTTAAATCGTTATTAAATTTTATAATAAGAACATTTCCACAAAAAATTCGTCTACATTGGCGCGGAATACTGGCGTCTACACTGTTATTTTACGGTATTGCTGTTTTTTTTGGAATTCTTTGTGTTTTATACCCCGGAGTAGCGTCAGAATTTCTTCCGTCAAGAGATCTTCGTAGTATAGAAAATATGTATAACCCGGAAAATTATAATTATTTAAAACCGCGTGATGTTTCCGGAGACGCGGATATGTTTGGTTTTTATATTTATAACAATATATCTATCGCTTTTCGTACTTTCGCGGGAGGAATATTCGCGGGAGTAGGAAGTCTTTTTTTTCTTTGTTTAAACGCGGGTTACCTGGGGATAATTAGCGGACACATAATTACCGTAGGTTTTTCAAAAACATTTTTCCCGTTTGTTATCGCTCACGGCTCTTTTGAATTAACAGCGATTGTTTTTAGCGCGTATGCCGGTTTACTCTTGGGATACAGATTTTTTGTAACAAAAGGTTTAAGCCGCGCGGCATCAATAAAAAAAGCAGGTCAGGACGCGTTACCAATAATCGCGGGAAGCGCTTTAATGCTGGTACTTGCCGCGGCTATAGAAGCTTTTTGGTCATCGCAGCATACATTACCTTTACAATTGCGGATAGGAGCAGGCGTTTTTCTTTGGATCGCGTTACTTTTTTATTTTTTACTCGCGGGCAGAACATTAGTTCATAAACAGAGGAAAAAATGATAAACGAAGCCGCATTAAGACGCAAGGATTTTCGCGAAGCCGCTGATTCCGGAATTCTTTTATGGCGGCAAAATTTTATTACATTTATACCATTCTTCGCTGTTCCTTTATGGATATGCGCGTTTATTCCCCGTATATTTTTGCCGGCGAATTTTGTATATTTATCATGGTTAATAATCTGGTTTTTAAAACCTTTCTTTGACAGAATAATCTTACATATAATTTCCATAAAATTTTTTGAAAAAGACGCTGGTTTTAACCGTCTTTTTTCAGGTTTAGGTAAAACGTTAAAAAAAGGTTTATTAGGTGATTTACTCTGGCGCCGCTTCAGTCCTTTTCGCTGCGGGATGATGCCGCTGCGTGTATTGGAACAAAATAAAAAATCCAAAAAAATGTTTATTCAAAGAAAAAGAAATTTGGAAAAAGGCGGTATTGTTTTTTGTTATTTATTAACAATTTGGGGAATAGCTGTCGAAATCGCTTTATTAATCGGTGGATTCATGTTCTTTCAAATAGTAAATGAAATAGTATTTAACGGTAATATCTATCTGGAATCCTTTGAAGAAAGAGAAATTTATTTATACGCTGCCTGGTGCCTTAATTATATGTTAATCGAAAGTATCTATGTTTGCATGGGATTTTGCGTTTATATAAACAGCAGAATAGAAATTGAAGGGTGGGATTTGGAAATAACATTCCGTAACCTCGCGGAAAATTATAAAAATAAAAGTAAATACGCTGTATTATTTATATTAATTTTTACATTTCTTTTATTGCCAGCGAAAGGTTTTTCCGACGATCAGATACCTGTTAATAATATTCCAATTGAATCACTGCAAGCCATTCTTGATTCTCCTGATTTCGGCGGTTACGAAGATACCTGGGATATACGTCCTAGAAACCGAAATAATGAAAGGAATGAAAACAGTCAAACATTTTATTTCCCGGGACATATACGGGAACTTATAGCGAATATTTTAAGGTTATTATTAATTTTTATTATCGCGGGGTTATTAATTTTCCTATTTATCTATTTTTATAGAACTAAAAT
The DNA here is from genome assembly GCA_009784995.1 of Treponema sp. Classification (GTDB taxonomy): domain Bacteria; phylum Spirochaetota; class Spirochaetia; order Treponematales; family Breznakiellaceae; genus WQXQ01. The sequence goes on from WQXE01000041.1 coordinate 12,199, forward strand.
GAAAACAACTAAAAGTAAAAATAATTATAATGTAAATTTTTTGCGAAATATTAATACAACAGATCCAAAATTATTATTGGAAAAAGCGCTGCGATTCCATGAACTGGGAAACACGCGGCTCGCGTGGGGTTACTGTACCGCGGCAGCCATATATTCATGGTCAATTTACCGCGATATTATTTTTCTTCCCAACGCTACAGAAAACGAGTGCGCGGAATTAGTCAGTTTAAAAACAGAAACCCCGCAGGCAAAAGAATTCTCCATATTGATAAAACATTGGATTAATCTCGCGTATGCCGGAAGAAATCCACCCGATGGAAGTTTTGAACAAGCCGTAACTCATTGTAAACTATTAAAGGCGGAAAATGATTAAACGTATTTTAATAAGCACAGGTATTATTTTCTTTCTTTCTTTGCTGGTACTTCTGGTTTACCATTTTTTTGAAACATACCCTACAATAAGATGGATACCTCCGTCTGAAGAAGTAGTTACTAATCCATATTACGCGCTGGATCAATGGTTGATCGAAACAGGTCATAAAATTCGCTTAAACGATTATTTTAATACAAATATTTTAGATACTACAACAGAAAAAATAATACTGGTTGAACAAAATTATTATACATATGTTTGGTTTGAAAATTTTGAAAAATTAATCAATTGGATTGAACAAGGCGGATATATTACAGTGTTTATGAATAATTACGCGTATAATAATTATACAAAGAATAATGAAGAACTATTTAATTATTTATCAAATAAAGGAATCACTATAGAATTAGCTCAAAGAACATATAACATGTCTGAAACAGAAGAAAAAGTTTTTAAACCTCCGTACGACAGGTCATATGAAACCGGATACAGAGACATTCCAAATCAAAAAAATGAAAACTTCAAGCCGCCATATGACAGATACGATGATTTACTTCCAAAAATAAAATATGTAAATCCATATCCGTCATTTGACAGATTAATATCATTTTTAATTGACGATTCAGATTTTTATGATTCGAATAATATATTTTCCATGAAAGACGAAAACGGTATAATAAAGCTTGTTGAAATCCCGATTGGGCTGGGTTCATTAACAATTACCGGCAGACCCGCGTTCATGGATAACTATTCAATAGGAATTGAAACAAACGCCGCTTTATCATGGAAATTAACGGCAGAACGCGCAAACAATGAAAATAATGGTATACTGTTTATTCGCGGTCAGTATAGAGAAATTAAAAGGTCTTTATTTGGACCAATTATGGAAAGAGGGAATTTTTACCCTGTTATAATTTCTGTAATACTTTTAATAATTTTAGGATTCTGGATGGTAATTCCAATGTTTGGTCTTGTATCAGAAGAAAAACAAATGTTTTCAAGACCTATAAAAGACAGGTTTAACGCGGAGATTCGCTTTTTTAAAAAATATAAAGCTTTGGATTATTATCTTGATGTTTACAAACGAGAACACAAGACTGATGAAGATAACGAAAATAAAGAAAAATACAATTATGAAGAACTAATAAATCAATACCGGAGAAAATTTAATGGAACAGCAAAATTTTAATGTAGAAACTGCCGCTGAATTGTTAGAGCGGGTAAAAAACGAAATCGCGAAAGCCTTTATCGGACAAAAACAACTTGTAGATCAT
>WQXE01000042.1 GCA_009784995.1 Treponema sp.
ATAATTCACGCAGAGACGCCAAGAACGCAGAGGACGCAAAGCTGATGTTCGAATTCTTTTCTTAAAACTTCTAGTATATCGAAGATATCTGTGATTTCTATAGATTATAATAAAGATTTCGAATAACAACTCTGCGATCTTTGCGTACTTTGCGTCTTCGCGAGAACTTATTCCGGATCAACTTTAACACGTACACGCTCTATCGATTTAGCCTTACCGTCTTTGCCGATGTTTAGATACACGCCTTGAAGCTGCAAATCGTCCCATGTTTCTTTTGTCCAGTCAGGAATGCCTGTCAGATATTCTTTTATCCGCGAATTTATTTCGCAGCCGCCGACAGATAACTGGCTTCCTGTTCTGCCGGCGTCGCTTATAACCGCGGTTCCGCCTGCCATAATAAGTTCATCGGAAGTTTGGACTCTTGTATGCGAACCGATAACCGCCGAACAAAGACCGTCAGCGGCGAAAAATAAAGTTTTCTTTTCCGCGCTTGCTTGCGCGTGAAAATCTACAATTACATATGGAGTTTGTTTTCTAAGTTTTTCAAGAAGCGAAGGTAAAATCGCGAAAGGACTGTTTGCGTGAAGTCTTGTAAAACCGTTTTGTCCAATAAATACGGCAACAGCTATTTTTTCAATAGTTCCCTGCGCCGAGGTAATTTTAAAAACCTTGGAACCAATACCCGGAGCTTCGTGGTTTAGGTTTTCCGGGCGCAATACGAAAGGTGTTTTATCAAGATTTTCTGTTAAATCCTTTTTGTAAAAACAACATTCTCCAAGTGTAATAACATTCGCGCCCATTTTTTGAATATACGCGGCATGACTTCTGCCAAGACCGTTTCCTCCTGTAGCTCCATCGGCGTTTACAATCAAAAAATCCCAGGGATATCGTTCTTTTAATTCGTTCAGAGCTTTTTTAATTACGTAGACACCTGTTTTACCGACAAGTTCAGCTACATAAAGAATCTTCATTAACACTCCATATTAATGTACTATTTAAAATCAAGGTCTAATTTCGAAAGTATCCGTTCAAACTCCGCGGCGGCGCGATAATCGCCAAGTTCCCTGCAAGTATCACGAAGGTTAAAAAGAGCGTCATAATATTGAGGGCATAAACTTACAGACTTTTCAAAGCAATTACGGGCTTCTTCAAAAACATTTATATTAAAATAAACAACGCCTAGGTTATTCCATATTTTTGGATCATTCTCACTTTGTGATAACGCGGAAACATAACATTCTATAGAAAGCTCAAATTCACTCAATTCGTAGTAAATAAAACCCAAAGAATGCCATGCTTCTGTAAGATTATCGTCAATTAGAAGGCAGCGCTGGAAACTATCGATCGCTTCTGTATATTCACCGGTTTTTTGCTGGGCAATACCCAAATTTAACCATAAAAGAGGGTTTTCCGGCTCTAAAATTAAAGCTTCACGAAAAAGCGGGATCGCTTCAAAGGGGCGGTTTGCTTCAGTCAGAGCTACAGCTGAATTGTTTAACGATATTGCTGTTTCCATCAATTTATAATTGTATCTTAGAAAGGGGTGATAAACAACCAATTTCTTGTTTACATACTATTATTTTCTTTAAGTATATAGTATAATGATTTTTAGGTATTTATAGTGAAAGACATTAGCGAATATCACAGCGGGATTACAGAACATGAATTTTTCTCTTTCCTTTACGATAAGGTAATGGCAAAGGAAATAGTAACTTTCTCAAAACTTAAGGAACTTGTAGCTCCCGCTTTGCGAGATAAATCGACTCACCCGGTTATTATGAAGGCTTTTCAATTATTAAAACGCCTGAATTGGGGCTTTTTTGCCGCTGTTTGCCCAAATACCCATAAAAAACTTTGGAAAGAAATGGTAATTCCCGACAGGGATTTTCCCGAAGCGGGAGATATAAAAAAGACATTGCAAATTTCCAACCTTTATGTAGCGATGCTTGATATTCATGGTTATACAAAATTTTGCATGGAATCCAGAAAAAACCTATCGATGATGCACACTTTGGATTGGGCAATCGAAAACGAGATAAAACGAATTTCCAATCAATGCGGCGCGGTTAGTCAAAGGGAACGAGGCGACGAAATTGTCGTGGTTGCCGCGAGCGCGACTGACGCGTTAATGGTAACATTGTGTATTATCGATTATTTTGGAAAAACCAATAATGTAAACGATCCGTCGATTCCTACAAAACGCACAGGTAATGCCGAAGCTCTGCCAATTTTTAAAATTACTGGCGGAATCACAGGCGGCAATACGCAAAGCCCCCTTATCATCACGGAAAGGGGAAACCTTGCCGGCTTCCTTCTAAATTCGGGCGCGAGATTACAGACAAGAGCGAATGAACTTTCACCAAAAGAATCCAGAGTAATGATTGCCAAACAGGTAATGATGAATTATGAAAAAGAAGACGCCGCTAGCAAGTGCATTTTAACTCAAAATAATTCCATTTATTTTTTTGATACAGGACATATTGAGTTTAAGGGAGTAATGATTCCCACATGCGAAGTTGTTTTTGAAAAGAGCGAACGTTACAAAGAAAAATTCGCGGAAGATATAACAAGGCTTTTCGCGTCTATTCGCGACGGTTTATGGGAACAGCGAATTTTTCAGGATTTAATGGAGCTTCTTACAAAGGTCGCGCAAACCATGCCGCCGTTTTCCATTACGCCCAAACAGCCAATTAACAGTATGCAAACCATTAACAATGAATCATACGTGACACTTTGCCGCCTCGCGATGAAGGCATACTGCGTAAGCGAAGATTATTACACCGCGATGGAGTTTTTACGTAATCTGATTGACATAAGCGAACAGATTCCTTTTTTTGACAGATTAATTTTTGACTACCTAATAGGCATTACCGAAAAATACCAGCTCTTGCTTGACGCTTTTGAAAAACAAATCGACAGAGAAATCGATGAAAAAGCCGCGCATATATTCGGCGATCATTATAAGTCATGGGTCGCTTCAAAGAACGGCTGTCAAATTTACGACAAGATGCGCAACATCGGACGAAAGAGCAAAGAAATTACAAAAAAGAAAAACATGTGGCTTAACATGCTTGTACAGAATAAAGAAAAAATGGAATTTACGCTTTACTCCGGGAAAAAGTAATTTAGTTAGTTTTCTAAAATATCAATACTAATGTACCAATAGTAATTAAAATACCGCCAATTATAGTTTTAACAGTAATAACTTCTTTTAATACTATAAAAGCTAATACCATTCCAATAACTAAACTGAATTTATCTATGGGAATTACTTTAGAGGCTTCGCCAATTTGAAGCGCTTTATAATAACATAACCAGGATAAACCGGTAGCGATACCGGATAAAACTAAAAATAAAATGCTCTTTTGACTGATATTCGCTATTTCGGTTTGTTTTCCAGATATGAATACTAAACCCCAAGCCATAATTAAAACTACTACCGTTCTAATCGCTACAGCAAGATTAGAGTTTACATTTTCTATTCCTATTTTAGCCAAAATAGAAGTTAATGCCGCGAATACTGCTGATAATAAAGCGTAAAATATCCACATACAATTAACTCCTAATGTTAATTATTCAAATTTATACTAACATTATTATCCGCGGGATATAAATCCTGCCATAAACCATCAAGAACATACTGCTGTTGGCTTAAAATAAAACGTCCCCAAAGTCCAAGTTTGGATTTGTCAAGTGCCGGGCGTTTGGCAGGATCTTCGTCTCCGTTATAATGAGCGACAAACGCGTCTCCTACAGCGTCTGTAATTATAGCCGTGTCCTTGTCAGAAACAAAATAATTTTTTAATACGGATGCCGCTTCCAGCATGACAGTCTTTTTTACAAACGCTGTAGCGTTAGCCGCGAAATCGGTACCCGGATATATTTTATCTACGATTGATTCAGTGCGGATATTTAAAACATTGTTTTTTATTTCCAGAAAACGAATGGGACATGGAGCTGTAACAAGAGAACCTGTTTCTATATCATAAATAAATCTGCCGTTGTAATCCGCTCTTGTTATATCCTGAGCGTGATAATGCCCTGTAAAAGCTAGCCTTACATTCCACGAAGATAAAAACCTTCCAAAGTTTAGATAATCGCGGATTAAATAATCGCCGTGCAGTTTTGACTGTCCCTTCCAGTGTTCTACAACACCGTGATGTAATAAAACCATAACAGCCTTGTTTTTATTGTCCGCTTCACGTAACACAGAAGCAATCCAGTCCGCTGTCTGCTGGCTGACTTTGCCGGAAACAATCGCGTGTTGCCCGGGCACATTCTCTCTGTGCCGCGTGGAGTCAATCGCTAATAACCACAAACCTTCGACAGGTTCAGCGACATAACTTAAAGAATGGCTGTCTCTGTGTATTGCCGAGTTGTATCCAAAATCTCCGTAAATTCGCGCGAACTCTTGTTCAGTTACGGTCGCGACAGGCTCGGATACATCGCCAATAAATCTGACAGCGTCAGGGCAATTTACATCATGATTTCCCGGTACTACATAAACAGATATATTAACATCGGTTAATCGCCTTAATTTTTCCGCCAGGATTTGATGGTTAATCAATTCGCCGTCTTTTGTTAAATCGCCGCTTATCAATACAAATTGAACGCCGGAAGCGATTATATTATCAATAGCGAAATCCATCAAATCGATGCTGTCTAAAAGAAGTTTTCTGTCCGAAAACATTACTTTTTCAAAAGCCGAACCCGAAGAACCAAGTGACGGACAATAAATATGAGTATCGCTTATAACCGCGAAAAAAGTGTCAGGGTATAAAGGAGCGCTTCCCGATCCTGTGTTAAAATCATAATTAAGAGCGCCTTTGTTCGCGCATCCGATAATAAAAACGCATAATAAAACTGCCGAAAAAAACGATAATTTAATAAATAATTGATTCATAGTCATATTATAGAAAAAAAATGATAAATTATTCAATATCGCGTGTTTAGATTGTATTTTTAAAGTATTAATTTTCCGATAATTTAATATGATTCAAAAGGGTTTAATTTCCGTACTTTTGCTGTTTTTCGCTGTTTTATCGCTTAACGCCCAAGGCAGTGACGCGGGAACTCACCCTTATGTAATTCGAGGTGAAGTATACGTTGATCTTGAACCAATATACGCGGGTCACATTGACAGTGAATATCCCCTTGGTATTCCGGCAGCTTCCCGCCGCGCGCTTGATGAACTTTCCCTGTTTTTTTCCGCTATGGTTTTTGGCTGGTCTTTTAATTATGAAGTAGGGGAAAGAGCGAGAGGTATTAATGAAATATTGGAACTGTACCAGCTTGGTACTATTCAAACAGGTGACCCTGCTTTGCGAGTTACCGATACTTCTGTTAGAGATTCGCAATTAAGAGTTTGGGCAGATTTTCATTTGAATGATTCACATCAGCGAAGGATGCAAAGGTGGCGTACAGGAACAATCCGAAACGCGCAAGCTACAGGTTTCGCTCCTTCCAGTTTGGATGAATATCCCGGCTGGATCGCGGTTAAGCAAATGGCGCTTGAAGACGCCGCGAGAGCCGCGTTAAGATCGATTTTACAGGCAAGTGAAAAAAATCGTCCAAAAGAAGTTACAGGTTTTATAAGCCTTGCTTCTTTTCCTCGTTATTATATTGACGCAGGACGCTGGACAGCTTCCGCTCGTTTTAGAGTACAAATTGTCGAAATAATCCCGTTCGCCGCGTATTAATCTAGTCATAAATTATAGTTTGTGTTAAGATATAAACTATGGAAAAGAATTTATTAGATATTTTAAGAATAGGTATTTTTTATGATGGTTATTATTTTTACAAAGTAAGTAATTATTACAAGTATGAACATGAAAAAAAATCACGAATCAGTATAAGCGGTCTTCATGACTTTATTAGAAGCGAAGTTGCTTCGCTTACAAAAAATGATATTCGCCAGTGCCGTATAATCGACGCGCATTATTTTAAAGGGCGCTCTTCCGCGAAAGAATTAGGGGAAAAAGTCCAGAGCGAAAGAGTTTTTGAAGATATTCTGATGAGAGAAAATATTGTAAGTCATTATTTGCCTTTACGTTTTGGTGATAATAATGTAATACAGGAAAAAGGAATTGATGTATGGCTTGCTTTGGAAGCTTATGAACTTGCCATATACAAACATTTTGACATTCTTGTTTTGGTCGCTGGAGACGGCGATTATGTTCCTCTTGTAAGAAAATTACATACCGTTGGCACACAGGTAATGCTTATATTTTGGGATTTTTCTTATCATAATGAAAACGGCGATGTTGTGGAAACCAAAGCGTCACGCCAATTGCAGGAAGAAGTTTTCTTCGCTGTTCCCATGCACCAGCGGATTGAGCAAAATGACAATGAATATACAAAAGAATTATTTGTTCCAGAGAGAATTTTCGACAGGACTCCTGTTATTAACAATAATAAATTGGATGATTTAACCGAAGAAAGGGAAGAGTTTACATCCAGTATTTTTAGTATTAATCCTAACGGATTTGGTTTTATTAAAGATGAAGATCGCAACAATATTTTCTTTCATTACAGCAGGGTAACAAACTGCGATTTCCCGGATTTAAAATTTGGAATGAAAGTTAAATACAGTGTAGAAGAGGACGATGAGCGAAGTAAACGTGATGGCGCTCCCCGCTACCGCGCGATAAAAGTTACTGTTATTGATTAAGAATTTTTACCACGAAAAGTTCCTTTGGAACTTACACGAAAAAACACGAAAGTTGATGTACGATATCGAAGTACAATTTCGTAATGGTTCGTGTGGTTCGTGGTTAAAATTTTGATTGAATTTATCCCAGTTCAATCGAACGTTTCCAGGCGGCTTCCACGGCTTTTATTACAGTGCCGCGGAACGCTCCATCTTCGAGCGCGGCGATACCCGCGATTGTAGTGCCGCCGGGGGATGTCACCATATCTTTTAACTCACCCGGGTGTTTATTTGTTTGCAAAACCATCATCGCGGATCCAAAAACTGTTTGCGCCGCGTACATTAAAGCCTTGTCTCTTGGCAGCCCCGCGCGAACTCCTCCGTCCGCTAAAGCTTCGATAAACAAATAAACAAACGCGGGTCCCGATCCTGAAAGTCCCGTGACAGCATCCATACAGCGTTCATCAATACAGTCAACAGCGCCTGTATTACATAATATGTTTGTTATTACTTTTATTTTTTCTTCTGTTACTTCCTTTGAGCAGGACATAACTGTCATTCCTTTGCCGATAAGCGCCGGAGTATTGGGCATTATGCGAATAACAGGTGTTTTTTCGCCAATAGAAGATTGAATTTTTTCGATAGACCAGCCTGCCGCCATGGAAATTAATACAGGCGATTTCGCTTCATTGTGTCTTTTTTTTATTTCCGGAGTTATTTCAGCTAACACTATCGACAAAATCTGAGGTTTTACAGCAAGAAAAATAATATCGCACTTTCGCGCCGCTTCTATATTTGATGTTAATACTTTCGCTTTTAAAGAATCCGCCGCTATTTGTACCTTTTCCATATCAGCGTCGGTAATAAATAAATCCGCGTCTTTTACGGCGCTCATAAGAGCGTAACCCATGTTACCGCAGCCGATAGACGCTATAGATAGTTTTTCAATCGATAGTTTTTCAATCGATAGTTTTTCATCTTTCATTTATAATCGGTCCTTATTATATTAATCAATGCCTGCCGCTTTACGGAAGCGATTTACAGTGGCCGCCGCGATTGGTCTTGCTTTTCGCGCGCCTTGTTCCAGTATTTTATCGAGAGCGGGAATATCTGCCATATAAGTGTCATAACGTTCGCGAATGGGTGTAAGCAGGCGGTTAACAACCTGGAATAATTCTTCTTTCGCGTCTCCCCACCCCATACCGCCCGCACGGTAACGGTTTGCCAAAGCCGCCTGCTCATTTTGATCCGCAAATAATTTGTAAAGCTGGAAAATCTGGCTTGTATCCGGGTCTTTCGGTTCTTCTACAGACTGGGAGTTTGTTGTTATGCGCATAATTGTTTTTCTTAGTGTTTTTTCCGGAGCGAACAGGGGAATTATATTTCCGTAACTCTTGCTCATTTTGCGCCCGTCAAGACCGGGTACAACGGCGACATTTTCCACAACCGCCGCCTGCGGGATTTTTAAAACCTGCTGTCCGTAATTGGCGTTTATCGACTGCGCGATATCCTGCGCCATTTCTATGTGTTGCACCTGGTCTTTACCGACAGGAACTACATCGGAATCAAAAATTATAATATCAGCCGCCATTAATACAGGATATGTAAAAAGCCCCATGTTGATTCCTGAATCAGTTTCTTCGTCTATTTTTCCATTTTCTTTATTTTTATTGACAGCGTCTTTATACGCGTGAGCGCGGTTCATAAGTCCTTTGGAAGTAAAAGCCATTAACATTGTAGTTAGTTCAAATATTTCCGGGATCGAACTTTGCCTGTAAAAAATTACATTTTCAGGATCCAAACCGCCGGCAAGCCAGCCTGCCGCCACTTGTCTGATAGTAGAATTTAGTTCTTTTGGATCTTTCATTGAGTTAAGAGCGTGATAATCGGCGATAAAATACCGGGCGTCATATTCTTTGGAAAGTTCAACCGCGGGTTTAATCGCGCCAAAATAGTTGCCAATATGCAAATCACCTGTAGGTTTTATACCTGTTAAAGAAATTTTCTTCATAAAGACAATGTAGCGATTATATGATAAATTGTAAAGTAATGAATGTTATAAAAACCCGGGTAAAAATATTAGACATAGTTATAATCTTTGCGGTTTTATCTTTAACATTATTTATTTCTTACTTTGTTTACATGAAACCGCAGGGAAAACCTCAAGTATTGATACGCGGACAAGACAATGAATGGATATTCCCAATCACCACTGTAGAAACGGTTTTTGTTCCAGGTCCGATCGGTAAAACAATCGTACACCTTGACGGACAAAAAGCCTGGATCGAATCCTCTCCATGTTATAATCAAACATGTGAAGCTGCGGGAGCGGTTTCAAAACAAGGACAGTGGGCAGCCTGCCTTCCAAATAATGTTTTACTAATAATACAAGGCGCTTTTTTAGAGGACAATGATGTTGACGCGGTTGTCTGGTAGTAAAATAGAAGCAAGTTCACTTGCAGCAAGGAACCTTGAAGCAAGTTCACTTGCACTGTTGGGAGCGTTTTGTCTTTTTCTTTCCGCTGTCGAATACATGATACCAAAACCGCTTCCTTTTATGCGAATAGGATTCGCGAATCTGCCTCTTATGCTAGGTCTTTGTATTTTTTCATTACGTTCATACCTGGTTTTAATTTGTATTAAAATTTTTGGACAGGCGTTAATTACAGGAACATTGTTTTCTTATATATTTTTATTTTCTGCCGCGGGGACATTTTCATCGGCGCTTCTGATGTATTTATTATTTAAGCTGGGGAAAAACAATATTTCATTTATAGGTATTGGAACAGCGGGCGCTGTTATTTCTAATATATCGCAGTTAGCGTTGGCTTATTTTTTTATTTTCGCAGAGAATGTACGGTATATAGCTGTACCGTTTTTGGCTGTGGGTTTGGTTACAGGAATTTTGCTTGGAGTTTTTTGCGAAATGTTTGTAAAAAAGTCACAGTGGTTGCCATTTTCATCACGCCAAGACGCCAAGACGCGAAGTTGTAATTTCGAATCTTTATCTTCAGATCAAGTAATAAAAGGGAGACTTCTTATTTATAATAATTTATTTAACGCAAGAACATTATTTGTTGCGGGGTTATTGATAATTCCTGCGGTTTTATTTAATCCAAGTACAGAGTTTAGATGTTACCAGTTTTTATTTTTTTGTTTTCTTGTTTTATTAACCGGAAAAAAAACTAATTTTTTATTAACGATTTTTATTACATTGTCTATTATAATGTTTAATTTAATTATACCTTACGGACGTATTTTATTTTCCATTGGATCTTTTAAAATTACTTTAGGAGCGTTGGAAGCGGGAATTCACAGAGCGGTTACATTGCAGGCGCTTGTAATGCTTTCAAAAATAATAATTAGAAAGGATTTGTTTTTACCGGGCGCTTTTGGAAAACTATTGGGACAATCAATGTTTATTTTTTCTGAAATAATGAACAGGAAATATAAAATAACCAAAAAAAATATTATAATGGAAATTGATAATTTATTGATTGAATTAAGTGAAATGAGGTTTGAACAGCCTCAAATTCAAAAAATAAAAACAAAACCCATAGGGTATGTTATTCTAATTTTTGTTATTGTTTTTTCCTGGCTTCCATGGATTTAATTTTTAAAGGTAAAAGTATTATCAGTTAGTGTAAAATTTACACCGGAAGTTGTTCGTATACTGTGGTCGTTAAAGACAAAAATAGCTTCCGCGTTTTGTATAACTCTTAACAGCTCTATGCCTTTTTCGTAACCTAATACAAAAACCGCTGTAGAAATAGCGTCCGCGTCCATCGCGGTATCCGCGATCACTATGACGGACAAAAAATCGTTATTTGTTGGATAGCCGTTTGCCGGATTAAAAATGTGGTGATATCGTATTTCGTCTTTTTCAAAAAATCTTTCATAGATGCCTGAAGTAACAAGCGCTTTATCTTTTTGTAATTGTACATATCCTATAGTTACATTTCGCTCTTCAAACGGATGTTGAATGCCGATCCTCCATGAGCTTCTGTCAGGTTTTTCACCTAATACAAAAATATCTCCGCCAAGATTAATTAACGCGCGGTTTATTCCCGCTTTTTTTAGAACTTCAACAGCCGCGTCCGCCGCGTAACCTTTCGCTATACCACCAAAATCAAGCGACATACCTTCTTGTTTTAAAAATACGCTGTTTGTATTAAAATCCAATACAATGTTAGACCAGTTTATTAACGGCAAAACTTGTTCAATTTCACCGCGCGGCGGAATTCGCGCGTTTCCTTTACCAATCCCCCAAAGATTAATCAAAGGACCCACTGTAGGATCAAAAGCGCCGTAAGTTAAACACGCGTAAAAAATGGCGCGATCAATTACTTTAAAAGTATCTTCATGTACCTGTATATAACTTTTACCCGCGTATAAATTAACGCGGCTAATATCGGAAGCGGGAATATTAACACTCATCAGGTTTTCTATTTCGCGAATTCTGGAAAAAACTTCGTTATAAATACCGGCGCGCCCATATTCGTATAACGTTATTGTACACGCCGTTCCAAGCGCGGTTTCAGTACGATAAGGCTCTGACAATTTACAGGAAATAAAGAAAATTATAATAATTGCAAAATATATCACGCAAAGGCGCAAAGGCGCAAAGTTATTATTCGAGATATTTACTCTAAGAAACTTTGCGTCTCGCGAACCACAAGTTCGATGTCTCTGCGTGAGTAATTTCGGAAAAAGTTTAAAGTCCAAAGCGTTCGGAAAGTTCCTTAAGATGGCTGCCAATAAAAAGCGCGCCGTAACATGTCAATATAATTCCAATTGTTATGCCAAACGGAAGCAGAAAAGAAGATCCGGATTCGCTTACAATGTTTTTAAAATCGAATCCAAAAAACGCGGTTACCAAAGATACCATAAGGATAATACCCGCTATTACCCAGCCCCGTGTAGAAAATACACCTTGAGCTGTATGTGATGTTTCGGATTCCGCGATATCATCTTCGTAGGATATTTTTGTCATTATGGAATTTTCCAGTTTTGACCAATCAGGCGAAGACGGGAAAAAATCCTGTTTCATTACAATTTTAGCGTTCTGATAACGTTCAATAGCGGCAGCGCATACAGGACAGAAAACAGCGTGTAAATTTATTTTTACCTGATCTATAAAAGATAAACTGCCGTCATCTTCGTAAACCATATCGATTATTTCTGAACAATTCATACCGCGCTCCTTTCTAAATCCTGTAACTTTTCTCTTAATATTATTTTCGCCCTAAATACATGAGACTTTATGGTATTTACAGGAATTCCTGTTATTACCTCAATCTCCTGATACGAACGATCGTAGAAAAAAAATAAATCAACGCAGATCCTGAAACGTTCAGGTAGTTCCTTAATTGCCGAACGAACAGCCTCACCCGCCGCGTTGCGAAGCGCCAGCCTTTCCGGCGATTCGTCATTATTGATCAACTTGTCCGCGTCTTCTTCCGCGAGGCTGAAGTATTCTTTTCTTCGATTAACTTCATTTAACGCCGTGTTATAGGCAATTTTATAAAGCCACGTAGAAAATCTGCTTCTTCCCTCGAATCTGGAAAGACTTCGGTATGTTTTTAGGAATACTTCCTGGGTAAAATCCGAAGCGTCATCTGAATTACGGAAGAAACTTAAACCCATTCCAAAAACCGCTTTTTCATGCTGACGTACCAAAAGCCGAAACAAATCTTTTTGTCCCGATACAATTTGGCTGACAATCAAATGATCGTCATAATCAGTTTCGTCAGGCGAGCCTAAGGAACCATCCTTTGTAGGCTCAGCCATTTTTTGCTTCACTGCGTTTTATCACATAGTAGATTATAAACCCCAAACCCATAGCTAATGGAATTAATCCACCGAATAAACCGTACGAAGCTCCTTCAACAATCGATAATAAAGTTGTTACAGCAATACCAACACTGATCAATAAAATGCCGGACAACAAACTGAACGAAGATAAATTAAATTCCGGTTTAGCGTAATGTCCCGCTTTTATTAAAAGGGTTCGCCGGCGGTGATTCCAAAGAAGATAGAAAAAAATTACTACCGATCCCATGACAATTCCCACAATGGGAATAATCGCAATTATAACTTGAGCAGTTGTGTTCATAATAACTCCAAAACATCAGTTTAAGACAAATAATTGCGTCCGTCTATAATTTTGACACGAAAATATGGCGGAAGTTGCGCAGCCGGTTCCATTCGTTAATAGCTTTCGATAACCATTAAATCGTTAAAATACAAAACCTCGATACGTCCAAGCCGCAAACTGTCATTAAAACGCCGTAAGATTTCCTGTTTCGCGGCGTCTTCATCAATTTGAATTAAACGGGTTTCCGGCAAGGAAGAAAAATATCCGCTCGCGATTGTTCTAAAATCGCTGACTTTAGCCAAAATTTCTTCCGTAAAGGCTGTATCGTCCGCTGAATAGGGGAACGATATCGAAAGAATCAATATTGATGAATTTATAAGCGGAATACGCAGCCGCCCCATTTCTGAAAAGACTCGTATATCACTGGGATTTAACTGCGTATGCTGTATTTGCGGTAAACTTCTGGAACCAATTAATGGCTCTGATTTACCAATGTGAAAAAGACCGGCTATAGTGCCAATTACTATCAACAAAATGAGTAAACACGCTATCGAAAGTAAAGCCATATATACATAATTAGTAATTTTTTCTTTTGAAAGGTTTATTGTATTCACCCATTAATAATAGAACATTTTTGGGATAATGTCATGGGTGGGAGGAAAAACGACAGTAAAGAGCCTTTTTTTGAAAAAAAGTTAAAAATATTTTCATTTTCGGTCATGCAAAACGGCACTTTTGACCCATATAAGAGGTAAATCTGCTTGTGCGGATTAATTTTTTTTTTTGGTAAGGAGCTACTCATGACAAAACTTGAATATACCTTTAAAACAGACATTCTTTTTAAAATGATGTTTGTGAAAAACCCTGATTTACTAAAACATCTTGTTTGTGAATTATTGGGAATTAAAATTGAAAGTATCGGAAAATTCGTTATTACAAATCCCGATATGCCACCTGAAAACCTCGGAGATAAGTTTTGTAAACTGGATATTCTTATGGACATTAACGGACAGCGGGTCAATCTGGAAATCCAGGTCAGAAATAAAGGTAACTTTCCTGAA
>WQXE01000043.1 GCA_009784995.1 Treponema sp.
CTCTGCGAGAGATCTTCTCTAATAAATTCTTCAAATGGAAAAATTGTTCAACTATCTCCGCATTGTCAAGGTTGCGTTTAAATCCAAGACTCCCTGTTTTACAAAAGACACAGCCCGCGGGACATCCAACCTGTGTTGAAAGACAGGCTGTATACCTTTCTTTTTCATCATTTAATAAAACAGACTCTATACAGGAATTGTCTTTTAAAGTAACAGCGATTTTTATTGTGTTTTCATCTTTATGGGTACTTGTAATTGAACTTGAAAAAAGAGAATAATTTTCCTGTAATTCAGTTTGCAGCGAAACAGGAATATCTGTCATTTGATTAAAATCGCGCGCGCCTTTTATTATCCATTTATAAATTTGTTTTACACGGTAACGGGGAAGATTAGAAAAAATCCGCTCCAACTCTGTTATATTTAAACCGCTTAGAACTGTTTTTTCATTTTTCACTTTTCTTTTTTTACTTCTCTTTCTTTAGTGATTCCAGCATTTCAGAAACTTTATCATTTTTAATTCCAAATTTTAGAAAGTCCTGTAAAGTTTCAATTGCTGCTTTTTTATTTCCGGTTTGCGAATAACAATCGGCAAGCTCAGTATAAAGACGGTAATTTTTATTTTCCTGCTGAATTAAACGTTTTAATGAATTAATCGCGTCGTCATGTAATCCAATCGATTTTGAAATTAGAGCAAGTCCTATTACCGCGTAAACGTCGAATTCTATATTTAAAGCTCTTTCGTAAAATGTTTTGGCGATATCAAATTGTGTTAAATTGCGGTAAGCGTCGCCTGTGCGCGTTAAAATCATTTTATTTCTTGGATCCTGTTCAAGAATACGGTTCCAGTACTCAAGAGATTTTTCGATTAAATTCAAACCCCTGTAACAATCCGCGAGTCCGAAAAGAGCGTAAAAATTTTGATTTTCCCTTAAAAGCGCCAACTCAAAATATTTTATTCCTTCATTAAATGTTTTTTGCTTGCGGTGGCAGTTGCCAATCGAAGTTAAAACGCGTATATCAACATCAGTGTTTTTTAGTTCAAGCATTTGCTCCCAGTAATAAAGCGCTTCCTTGTAATCTTTAAAATCATAATGCAAGTGTCCAAGCCCGATGATCGCGTAAGGATTTGATTTTTCCATGTTTAAAACATGAAGATAAGTATTTTTTGAATTTTCAAAATCACGAATTTTTCTGTAAGCGTCCGCTATTCTTGTAAGAACAGTTATATTTTTATCATCGTGTAAAAGATATTGTTCCCAAATTTCGATAGCTTTTTGATATTGATTTAACGCCTTGTAACAATCGGCAAGTCCGAATAAAGCGTAATTATTGCCGGGGTGATGTTCCAGACATCGTTGATAATATCTTACCGCTTCACGAATAGCTCCGGTTTTTCTGGTAGCGTCCCCCATACCTACAAGAGCGTAATTATTATTTTCGTCAATTAATAAAATCCTTGAAAAACAATCAATCGCTTCGCTGACTTTATTTTCCTTAAGCATTTGATAGCCGTTTTTTGAAATATCTGTAATTTTTTGCGTATCAAATTCAGTCATTTTCCGGTTCCTGTTCATTAATCAAACTCTGTAAAACAATAGCGAGTTTATCAATTAATGGCTGTGATTTTTTTCGATCCGGAGCTGTCCAGTACATACGCAAAGCTTCGATTAGTCTGTTATTTTGTTTATAATAATCACCGACTCTGGATAATCCATCAGAATAACCGGTAGTCATAAAGATTCTTCTTGCCCCTTCTATATTACCGTCATTAAACATCTGGTTACCCTTTCGGTTTAATGCCGCTTTTTGAGAGCCTTCGACTCCAGCCGGTGTAGTAACTTTTATGAAAGCGTTTTGGTCATCAAATTTTTCTAATATTTCTTTATCCATTTTTTTCTTATTAGGTTAATAATAAACCTTTTTTAAAAAAAACACAAGAAAAAATCGACAACCGATCTTCCGTATTCGCGTGAATCGATTCTATTTAAATTAGGTATTTCTGATTTTAAATAGTCAGGGCGCGGGCGGTGTATCAGTATTTTTGTGCCATTTGCCGCGAGTTTTGATGTAGTAATATTTTTTATAAGATCCCATTTAAATTGATATGGGAAAGGAGGGTCAAGAAAAATAATATCAAAAGGTTTTTTAGCTCTTTTAACATAAAGCTCCGCTGGCATGAAACGGCAGTTGATTCGTACAGGAGAAATCGAAACATTTTCAAGCAAGGTTGTTCTTTTAATTTTATCCTGTTCAACTGCTTCTATATATGAAGCTCCTCGGGAAGCCGCTTCTATGGCGATAATGCCTGAACCTGTAAAAATATCAAGAAATGAAAGCCCGTTTAAATCTCCAAGGCAGGCGAATACAGATTCGCGCATCTTGTCCATGCTGGGTCTAATTTCGCCTGACGGAACTGAAATTTTCCTGCCTGAAAGACTTCCGCCGGTTATTCTCATTTTGGTAGTTTACGCGCTGCCTAAAAGTCCGTTTAACTCGGCATGACTTACAACGGGTTCCTGTTTGGAACTTTCCGCAGGAACATAGGATTCTTCGATTTGATTTTTACGTTTTATACTGTCTCTTCTAAGTTTATTGATTATAGCTGGCATTTCCTGGAAAACAACAGGAGAAAATAAACTTGAATTATTTGATATTTCATTTAAAAGCTGACCATATTGCCATTCCGCGTCAAGTAAATTATCAGCTTCAACTTCACGATCCAGAAATTTAATATTTTCCAGGAATTTTTCTGACAGCATATTTAATATAGAATCAATAAATTCCAAATCTTTTATTGTTTGTGGATAAAAAAGTTCCGCGTCTACATCAAGACGCATAAGGTCGCGAATCATTCTGATTCTGACATTTAAGATAAATATTGTATCTTCAAAATTTATTCGTTTATTCATAGTATTATAACTGAATATCGGCTAAAAAACGCGTTTTGTATAGTATTTAATAAGGAAATTAAGTCAAATTACGGGAATAAAGGACTGTTGACATTATGTCGATATAATTTCTATACTGACTTAGGAAGTAAGAGGGGACATGGCCGCGCCGCTGCAACTAGCATTTATCAATTTTGCCGCAAACTCATATATTATTGTCGAAGGCAAGAGGAATGCGGACAGGTTTTTTATAATTCGTTCCGGAAAAGTAAGACTTTCAAAAGAAGTACAAATTGTCGCGGAAGAACAGGGTGATACTCTGGGACCCGGCGATTTTTTTGGTGTTGTTTCTACCATGTCCGGTCATAGCCACATTGAAACCGCCCGGGCTCTTACAGATGTTACTCTAATTTCAGTTCAAAAAGATCAATTCAGCCAACTGATTCAAAATAACGCTCCAGTCGCGATGAAAATCATCCTTCAATTCTCTAAACGAATGCGTTATCTGGACGAAGCGTTTACAAGGCTTACATTAAAAAATATCGCAGCGGAAGACCCAAGCCATATTTATGATGTAGCCGAATACTACGCGAGGCATAATCAATTTAATCAAGCTTTTTACGCTTATCAAAAGTATATTAAATGCTGCCCTAAAGGTTTTAATGTTCAAAACGCAATAGAAAGATTAAAAAAAATCGCTCCTTATGTAAAAGATGTACAACAGCCTTTTAAACCCGGCGAGAATATACGTGCGTTAAAAAAAGACCAGATTGTATTTTGTGAAGGTGAACCCGGTGATGAGCTTTTTATTATACAAAAGGGATCGGTAAAAATTGTAAAAATAACCGATAACAACGAAATCTTGCTTGCTGTATTAAAATCCGGTGATATTTTCGGTGAAATGGCTCTTTTGGAATCCAAACCGCGAGCCGCTGGCGCTGTAGCTTACGAGGATTGTCAGCTTATGGCAGTTAACCGCGAAAACTTCCAGCAAATGATTAAAACCCAACCTCAGCTTATTGCCCGTCTTACCACACTTCTTTCAGAGAGGATTTGGCTCATTTACAGGCAGCTCGCCAATACTCAAATTAACGAACCGCTTGGGCGTATGTATGACATGCTCCAAATCCAAATTGACAAAAAAAAGATTGATATTACCACGGCAACCAACTATTCATTCGATTTTGGCCTTAAAGAACTTATCAATATGGTCGGGCTTTCGCAGGGAGATGGCAGAATATACGGCAGTAAACTCATGGAAAGCCGCGCGTTCCAGATAATTAACGATAAACTGGTTGTTAAAGACGCCAGCGAAATAATAAAACAAAACGCCTATTATCGAAAAATGCAGCAATTGGAAAAAACCCGCCTTAACAACAAACCCTTGGCTTAAGAAGTAATTGCAAAACTTCAGTTTTTGCAATTACTTCCTTTAAAAAAGCAATTTTGTAGCCTATTGGCGAAAAATTGCAAAGCCTACGCAAAACTAACCGAGTTTTGCGTAGGCTAAAACATCCAGATTTTTCGCGTTTTTTCCGATAATATAGTAATGATGAATAAAAATTTCTTTATTTCTATAATTGTGTTTTTACTTGTCTTGCCTGTTGTTTGGGCGCAGGATTTGGAAGAAAATGACGAGGACGCTCTGCCGCGCCAGTTTCGCCAATTATCACTTGGAATGAATCTTGATGATTTAAAAACCACTCTTTTAAGGGATGATCTTTTCCATTTTAGGGGAGACAGAGATGTTTCTTTTTTACCCGCTAGAGAGCAAAGCCTTGTAGAAACTACAGGTTCATCTTTTATTAAACGCGCTTTTTTCCAATTAAGAGACGGCGAAGTATTTATAATGTCGTTTTCCCTAAATACAGAAATAATCGATCATTATTCTGTATTTACCCAATTTGTTGATAAATATGGCCAGCCTTCGTATCTTGATCCCGGTATGGCTGTTTGGGAAACAGAAGAAACAAGAGTAGCGATTGAACGTCCGTTAACGGTAAAATATATCGACAGGGTTGTGTTTAACGATATTATAAATGAATCCGGGCTTATTGAATCGGGTCATGTCCGCTTGCGTCAGGAATTCCTAAATGAATTCTAAAAGATTAATTTCAAAATTAATCACACGGAGACACGGAGACACGGAGAGCTATGCGTTATTTCATATTAAACCAAAACCCTCTGTGTCCTCCGTGCTCTCTGTGCCTCTGTGTGAAATATTATTAATACTAATTTTATTCATATCTTGCAATTCGCAGAAATTGGTTACACAGGAAATTTCGATAGAAAGAAACGGACAGGTAATAGCGACAGTAAAAGCGGAAATCGCGCGTACAAATGATGAACAGACACAGGGTCTTATGTACAGACAATCTCTGCCGGACGGTGAAGGGATGCTTTTTGTTTATGAAAGTGATCAAATATTATCTTTCTGGATGAAAAACACATATATTCCGCTGACAATCGCTTTTATTAATTTTGAAGGCAGAATTACTGAAATAAGAGATATGTATCCACATGATACAAACGCTATATATTCAAACCGGCCTGTCCGTTACGCGCTTGAAGTGCCGCAGGGATGGTTTTCAAGAATCGGAGTTAAAGAAGGCGATACAGTTATTATTGAAAAATAATAAAAGTAACTTATAATTATTATAGAGGTGTGTTTTGTTTAAAGGACTTACTAATCGTGTGCAACGGCTTCTTTCTTTAAATGCTCAGGAAGAAGCGAAGCGTTTTAATTCGGATCAATTATTACCCGAACATATCATTATCGCTATGCTTAAAGACGGCGGAGGAACTGCCTGTAAAGCGCTTATGTTCCTTCGGATTGATATCGCTGAGTTCAAACACATCCTGGAAAGTTCAATTCCAAGAATTCCCGGTTTAATAGTTCGAGGCGAAGTTCCGCCATCAAGGCGAACAAAAAACATGCTGGATATCGCGACAGAAGAAGCGAGATCTATGGGCAGCGATTACTTGGGAACAGAACATCTGCTTTTTGCGGCGATGCGCGAGCAGGATTCAAGTGTATATGTGTATTTAAATCAACGCGCTGTTGATACGGATATGATGAGAGTTATTATTCAAACAACTTTTAATCAGCCGTCAACAAGAAACGATGATTATATGCCGGCGGAAAAATATCAGCCGTTTTATGTTCACAGAGAACGCGTTCATCAAAAAACCGCTGTAGAAACAGAAAGGCAGCCAAGAATAAAACCAGCCGCTTATCCGGTTCTTACCCCAACCCTTGATACTTTTTCACGCGATCTTACTTTAATCGCGAAAGCGGGAAAAATTGATCCTGTTGTCGGCAGAAGAGCGGAAATAAACCGCGCTGTACGCATATTATCGCGAAGGACAAAAAATAACCCGATTTTAGTCGGAGAACCCGGTGTTGGCAAAACCGCGATTGTAGAAGGGCTTGCTCAATTATTGGTAAGCGAAGCAGTACCTGACGCTTTATCCGGCAAACGGATTTTATGTCTAGATATGGGACTTGTTGTCGCGGGAACAAAGTATCGCGGCGAGTTTGAAGAACGTATTAAAAAAATATTGCGCGAAGTAAGTCAGGCGACTAACATAATTTTATTTATTGATGAAATACATTCGATTATCGGAGCGGGTGGAGCGGAAGGTACGCTTGACGCTTCAAATATGTTAAAACCGGGACTTTCACGCGGAGAGATTAGATGTATCGGAGCGACAACGTTAGCTGAATACCGAAAGCATTTTGAAAAGGACGCCGCTCTTGAACGCCGGTTCCAGGCGATAATCGTAGAAGAACCATCCTTTGATGAAACTTTGGAAATTCTAAATGGTATAAAGAAAAAATACGAAGATCACCATCAAATAATATATTCACAAAGTTCCATAAATCTCGCGGCGAAACTCGCGCAAAGGTATATAATTGGCAGGTTTATGCCGGATAA
The DNA here is from genome assembly GCA_009784995.1 of Treponema sp. Lineage (GTDB taxonomy): Bacteria > Spirochaetota > Spirochaetia > Treponematales > Breznakiellaceae > WQXQ01. The sequence goes on from WQXE01000043.1 coordinate 6,827, forward strand.
AGCTATCGATATACTCGACGAAGCTGGCGCTATGAGAAAACTTGAAAACAAACTTCAGCCTCCTGAAATTACAGGGCTTGAAGAAGAAATCGTTAAATTATGCGAAGAAAAAAATATTTATGTCAGTTCTCAGGATTATGAAAAAGCGGCTGAAGTCCGCGATAAAGTCCGAATATTAAAATTACGTTTGGAAGACGCTCGTATCGCTTGGGAGCAGGTTTCACGAAATGAAAGACCTGTTGTAACAGATGATGATGTTCGATGCGTTGTAACAGAAGCTACGGGAATACCTGTTATGCACCTTGAAGAGCAGGAATCGCGCAGACTGCTTCAAATAGAAAATGAACTCCATAAAAATGTAATTGGGCAGGATGACGCGATTAACAGGATCGCGTCCGCTATTAGAAGAGCAAGAGCTGGAGTTTCTTCTTTGCGCCGTCCAATGGGATCTTTTATATTTTTGGGTCCTACAGGAGTCGGAAAAACACTTCTCGCGAGAAAGCTTGCTTTGTATTTATTCGCGAACGAAGACGCTCTTGTACGGATTGATATGTCAGATTATATGGAAAAACATAACGCGTCCCGTCTTGTGGGAGCGCCGCCGGGATATATCGGTTATGACGAAGGCGGAATGTTAACAGAAAAAATAAGGCGAAACCCTTACCGCGTAATTTTATTCGATGAAATAGAAAAAGCGCATCATGATATATTCAATTTACTTTTACAGGTAATGGAAGAAGGAGAATTGCGCGACAGTTTAGGGCATACAGTAAATTTCCGTAACACTGTAATTATAATGACGAGTAACGCAGGCGTAAGAGAAATTACAAAAGATTCGCGTTTAGGTTTCGCTTCAGGAACAGGACTTATGAACGCGGGAGAAATTGAATCCGCTGCGCTTTCGGAGCTTCGCAGGATTTTTAACCCCGAATTTATAAACAGGGTAGATGAAATCGTTGTATTTAATACATTGGAACAAAAACAAATAGAAAAAATATTTGATATTGAACTTAACGAATTGTCTAACAGGCTTGCGGAGCAAAATTATACATTAAAAGTAACAGCCGCGGCAAAACGCGTCCTTGTAGAAAAAGGCTGGGATCCAAAATTCGGGGGCCGTCCGCTTCGGCGAACCATTCAAAAAGAACTTGAATGTCCGTTAGCTGAATTAATTTTGGAAGGCTGCTGGAAAGACGGCGCTGTCTTTACCGCTGACGCTAAAAACGGTGTCATTAAACTCCGCGCCAAAAGTATTAAACAAGAACAAGTTGTAATTGAAGAATTTACATTTTAACAATTACCGCTGATTTTCACGGATTTAAACGGATTTCACGGATTAAAATTATTATTTTTTTATTAATCCGCGTAAATCTGCGCAAACCGAAGGTTCGAAATCTGCGTTAATCCGTGTTTCATGTTTTTAATTATTTTGTATTAATTTAGAGTATTCGTGTAAAAAACGCAGGGCGTACTGCTGGATTCCGTCAAAGTATTTATCGATAAAAGCGGCGACTTCTTTTCCTACATAACGATAATGCCAGCTTTCCCAACTGTAACCTGTTACATGTTCGTAGCCGTCAGGGTAGGAAAGTGACCACCCAAAACTTGACGCGTTAGCTGTTATCCAGCGTCCCTCCCGCGTTTGCGCGAATGCGTTTGTGATTGAGCCAAAATCTACCGTGGTTCCAAGTTGATGCTGACTGTGACCGGGACGCGCGGAAACCCTATCTGCTGCTTGACGGCCCATTTGATTAACGTTACGTGTATAAATTTGCTCCTGACTAACATAAGAGCGATAAGCTGAAGATACAATTATTGTTAAACCTTCCGCCGCCGCCGCTATAGACATTTCTTCTAAATTTGTTACGGCAATACTTCTTAAAAAAAGATCGTTTCTATTTACCCTGAATGATGAATCCTGCAAATGAACAAGGTTTTGCGGTATATAATCGCTGGATAAAGAATTTTCTTTGTCAACTAAAATCCAGAAGTATCGATCTACATTTTGCAATATAAAATTAAGTTCATTATTGAATATTTGATTAGAAATATTATTGGTTATAACAGATTTTATATTCGGCGGTAATAAAGCGTTGTCTGCTGCCATTACTATTCTTATCACATTTGGAAAATCTACACTTGAACGATTATCTGACGATGTGCGGACGGGGATATTTTCTATTTCATTAATATCATATAAATCATCGATATAAGTTCCGTCAGTTACACATGTCAGAAAAAATAGAAGTACAAAACAAACAGAAACAAATCGAAACAATTAAATAACAGTTCCCGGATATAAAATAGTATTTTTTGGGATAACGATAATTCCGTCTACAATCCAGTAATGACCGTAATTTCCATCAACGCGTTTAATGTCATCAACGCCGATACGGCAGCCTTCGCCAACGCAGACGTTTTTATCGATAATCGCGCCTTTAATAATCGCGCCTCGTCCTATTCCTACGTTTGGAACTCTGGCTTCGGCATTTTGCAATTTTTGAATTTCTGTTTCATAAAAGTCGGCGCCCATACATACAACACCGTTAAGACTTGAACCTGTTTCAATTATTGTACGAATACCAACAATTGAGTTTGTAATATTCGCGTTTGTTATGATACAACCTTCAGCAGCGATTGACTGGTTCATATTGGAAAAGTTCATTTTTGAAGGCGGCAGGTTACGCATGTGTGTGTAAATGGGTTTTTGTTCATCATAAAAATCAAAATGAGGTTTTAACGAAGTTAATTCAAGATTTGTATCGTAGAAGTTTTTAATTGTTCCAATGTCTTCCCAATAACCGTCAAAAAGATAAGCGTTAACTTTTAATTTACTGATTGCTGTAGGAATTATTTCCTTTCCGAAATCGGTAAGGTCGTTCGCGAGGCATTCTTCCATCGTTTTAGCGTTGAAAATATAAATACCCATAGACGCGAGGAAACAGTCGTCTTTGTTTTTTTCTGTTTGTAATTCTACAGGAGCTTTGTAATCAGAAATATCTTTTGTAGGACCCGGTTTTTCAAGGAATTCTGTAATTTGGTTCTTTTTATCGACTTTAAGAATTCCAAGACCGCTAGCGTTTTCTCTTGTAACACCCGTACACGCGATAGTTATTGCCGCTTTAGAATCAATATGTTTTTTAAGGAAATCCTGTAAATCCATTCTATAAAGCTGGTCACCGGAAAGGATCATATAATAAGACGGATTTTGTGACCTGAAATGAAGCAGATTTTTGCGTACAGCATCAGCGGTACCTTCATACCAGCCGGAATGTTCAGGCGTTTGTTCCGCCGCGAGGATTTCTACGAAACCATTGGAAAAGGAGTCAAAAACATAGGTTCTGCCTATGTGCATATGTAATGAAGCTGAGTTAAACTGGGTAACAACGTAAACCTGCCTTAAATTGGCGTTTATACAATTGGAAATGGGAATATCAACAAGACGGTATTTACCGCCAAAGGGGACTGCCGGTTTTGATCGAAACTGGGTCAACGGAAATAAACGTGTACCTTTACCTCCACCCAAAATGATGGATAAAACTTCAGACATATATGTCCTCCTTTTTATATTATTATAGAATAAAACCAAATTAATGTCGATAGGTTATGACTAAAATGATAATAAATTATTCAATGTTTCTAATAATATTCACAGTTTTAATAAAACAAGATAGAATATAGGATATGAATACTAGTGATAATCTGAACAAATTGCTTGAGGCTTCAGAATTTACACCAAATATCGTAATTAATCGTCTTTTACCCGCTCAAGAAGGTTTGTACGCGCCATTTCCTGAAGATTTAGATACCAGAATTTTAAACGCTTTAAATAAAAGAGGTATAAATCAATTATACACTCACCAGGCTGAGGTTTGGCAGTACGCCAGAGCCGGCAAAAACGTCGTTGTTGTAACTCCGACGGCTTCCGGTAAAACTTTATGTTATAACTTGCCATGCCTACACGAGCTTTTAACTAACGAAAATGCCCGTTGTTTATACCTTTTCCCGACAAAAGCTCTTTCTCAGGATCAACAGGCGGAATTAAACGAAATTACAGGTAATAAAAATGATTTAAACCTTAAAATTGCCACTTATGACGGCGATACGCCCGACAGTTTAAGGATTTCCGCAAGGGATTCAGGAAGGATAATTATATCAAATCCCGATATGCTTCACGCGGGTATTTTGCCTAACCATCCCAAATGGATAAAGTTTATTTCTCATTTAAAATATATAGTTATAGACGAAGCTCACGCCTACAGGGGTATTATGGGAAGCCATGTAGCGAATGTAATTCGACGTCTTCGTCGTGTAGCCGCCTTTTACGGCGCTTTTCCTCAGTTTATTTTGTGTTCCGCGACAATTGGAAACCCGGCGCAGCTCGCGGCGTCATTAATCGGACAGGATGTTGAACTTGTTGATAAAAACGGCGCGCCAAGAAGTGAAAAACGAATTGTTTTATATAATCCGCCTTTAAACGATAAGGTGCAGGAAAAACGCCTTTCTGTAGAAATTGGAAGCCGCCAATGGATGCTCGCTTTATTAAAAGCGGGAATTAAAACAATTTTATTCGCGCATTCGCGTATAAGAACAGAAGTAGTAGCTTCTTATGTAAACGATGATTTAAAAAATATTTATACCGATAATTCCCGTATTAGAGTAGAAGCGTACCGAGGCGGCTTTTTGCCAAGCGAAAGGCGCGAAATTGAAAAGGGACTCAGAGACGGAGCGATACAGGGTGTTGTTTCAACTAACGCTTTGGAATTGGGAATAGATATCGGCGGTTTGGACGCTTCGATTGTTGCCGGTTTTCCCGGTTCTTTTAACAGTTTTTGGCAGCAGTCGGGCAGAGCGGGAAGAAGAGGCGGCACGTCGGTTTCTGTTTTTATCGCTAACATGTCCCCTATCGATCAGTACATTGTAAATAATCCCGACTGGTTTTTCCGCAAGACTGCGGAAGAAGCGTTTGTTGATCCTGACAATCCATATATTTTAACAGATCATGTTAAATGCGCGTGTTTTGAACTTCCGTTTACAGATGACGAGTTACAAGAGAGTAAAGAACAGAGAACAAAGAACAATGAACAGATTTTTGGATGTAATGCAAAAGAAGCGCTTGAATATCTTGAAGAAGCAGGCATTGTACGCCATACGGCGGAAAAATGGCATTGGGCGGATCGTTCCTATCCTGCCGAAGGAGTAAGTCTTAGAAGCGCGGGCGCTGACAATGTTGTAATAATAGATATTACTAACGGTAAAAATATTGTGATAGGTGAAATGGACAGACCTAGCGCCAAAGAAATGATTTTTTTAAACGCTGTTTATTTTCATCGAGGGCGGCAATATATTGTAGAAGAATTGGATATAGAAAACCGCAAATGTCATGTCCGTGAAGCAGATGTAAATTATTATACCGACGGTGTAGTAAAAACTGATATAAAAGTTTTAACCGAAGATGAAAAATTTGTTTACAATGGAGGGCAGGCGGTTTTATCAGATTTATTAGTGCGATCCCAGGTAACAAAATTTAAAAAAATAAAATTCGGCGAAAAAGAAGAGAACATAGGATACGGCGACATTCATCTTCCCGAAGAAGAAATACAGACAAGGGGTCTTACATTAATTTTCCCGGAAGAAACAATTGGCGCGAAAACTTTAAAAGAAATGGACGAACAGGGTATTGGAAAAGCGTTATCAGGCGCGGGTACATTAATTCGATACATAGCTCCATTATTTTTGTTATGCGATCCGCGCGATTTGGGAATTGCCGAACGTGTCCGCGACCCGCACTTTGGAGTTCCTGCGATTTACATTTACGACAAATATCCCGGCGGCACAGGTCTATCAGAAATTCTTTCCGGTAAAATGGAACCGCTCTTTCACGCTATTCTTGAAGCTCTTGAAAGCTGCCCGTGTAAAAACGGCTGTCCCTCCTGCGTGGGTCTTGTTGGCAATAAAAACGCAGCAAGGGAATTGCTAAAGGCGATGAGTGGGTGAAAAAATTAGGGGAAATTATGTTTTTACCATTCTTTAGGTTTTCCGTGTGGTAAAGTAATATTAAAATTTTCTCCAGAAGGTTCTATTAAATAAAAACCATTACTTAACGCGTATTCTTTTTCTTCATCCTCAACTACAATCCCCGCGACAGCACCTAAAAAATGGCGTTTATCACCACGTAAATCAGCGTATTTTCGCATTTTTTCAAGTCGTATTATATGTTTATTTATATCGCTAATTGTAAGGTCAGCTTTTATTTCAACCAACATAGCGGTATCACCATTTTGTAAAAAAACGTCAATTTCAAATTTAATATCGTTTTTCTTATCACGAACTTTATGCTTGGTGCTAGCCTCTTGAAAATCCAAACCTAATTCTAGGAATTTTTCCTGAAGATTGGGGGCGATCATATGTTCTACAACATCGCCAAAACTGTTGGTAAAATCTCCAAGGCGTTTACCTATTTCTTTTATCTGTTCCCTATTTTCCATTAAAGCTGCCCAAACTTGTTCGAAGTCAAGACCTTTTGGGTATGTTTGCTGTGTTTGCGCTTCTGTCATAATCTACTCCAAGGAACTTTAGTTTCATTTATATTATAACACTATTAAATGTTTTTGAAAGGAATTTTAAATTTTTAGTTAATTTTTTTGCATAAACGCAGGTTTGAAAAGAGCAAATCTCTTGCTTTTCTCATTGCTCTTTGCTCTTTGTTCTTTTATTAAGAACATTCGCTCTTTCTTTGTTCATTTTTCTTTGTTCATTTTTCTTTCGTAAGAGACTACCAGCGGTCAAAAAACTGGGGAATTTAATCGTTCGTTTAATTTGTACAGTTATAAAGATGAATTTTATAACTGGAGGAGTTATGGTTTACGGATATATAAGGGTAAGTAAGGATAAACAATCTGTCGAAAACCAGCGGTATGAGATAGAAAGGTTTTGTATGAAAAACAATGTTTCTATTGACCAATGGATTGA
>WQXE01000044.1 GCA_009784995.1 Treponema sp.
TGCTCCCCCCAAAACAGAAAGGACTAATAAGACTACAAGAATTTTTCTCATAAATTCTCCTCCTAATTCTTTGCGTTTAGGGAGCCGTCAACGACTGCTTTTGTCCCCTCTAAAAACGCAATGGACTGCTACATTTAAAGGAACGTTTAAATGTAGCAGTTAATTGTTAGGAGTTTCCTTTTTTTGATGCTTATCAATTGTGTAGTAAAAATTAAATTGTGTTCAAATTTTTAAAATAAATTTGACTAACAAGTCTTAATATGATACCATAAAAGCACTGGAGGGGTTAATTATGGCTTTTAATTTGAGGGAAAACGTAAAACCTATTTCATATATTAAAACAAACGCGGCAGATATGATGAAATATGTAAATGAAAGTAAAAATCCTATAATTATTACTCAAAATGGTGAAGCAAGGGCTGTTTTAATGGATATTGAGTCATATCAGGATACAGAAGACGCTTTCGCTTTAATGAATATTATAAAAATCGCTGAAAATGATATAGAAAATGGTTATATGAAAAACGCTAATGAAATATTTTGTGAATTAAAAAAAAGGTTAAATGAAAATGCGTAAAAATTTTAAAGAATATGAAAAATATGAAGTAGAAATGACTCAAAGTTCTGTAAACGATTTGGAAGAAATAATTGATTCCATTTCTAAAAATAGCCCAAAAAAAGCGATACAAGTATTAAAAAAATTATATGATAAAATTAATGTATTGGAAAATTTTCCATATTGCGAAAGATGTGTTCCTGAATTATTTGCCAGAAAAATAAAAGATTACAGGTATATAACGGCAGATACTTGTAGAATAATTTTTTATATTAATGAAAATATGGTTATTGTTCTAGCGATTGTAGATTCAAGAAGAAATTTACAGGATATCTTAATAAATAAATTAAAATAAGAACTTTATTTTAAAATCCCCAAATCTGTCATCGCCTTTTTTAAAACTGCTTCGCTGGAAGGCGCTAGTTTTCCCAAAGGTAAACGCGCGGGACCTGCCGGAAGACCCGCCCAGGTAAGAGCTTGTTTGATTGGCACAGGGTTTGTTTCAACAAAAGCGGCTTTTATAAAGGGTAGTAATTCGTAGTGAATTGAACGAGCTTGTTCAAAGTTACCTTCAAGAGCGGCTTTTGTCAGAGCTTTCACCTTTGCGGGTAGTAAGTTTGAAATAACAGAAACAACTCCGTCTCCACCCAAACTGATCAAAGGCAGGGTAAAGGCGTCATCGCCGGATAAAACCCAAAACTTTCGCTCGCTGTTTTTACGAGGTAGAGCGATATCTCTAATTACATCACCCATTTGGCAAATGTCACCAGAAGATTCTTTTACACCCGCGATGTTGGGAAGAGAAGCTATTTTTTCTAAAAGAGGTGTAGAGATATTTTTTCCCGTGCGTGACGCGATATTGTAAACGATAATCGGGATGCCTATGTTGGCGGCGGCTTCGAAGTGGCGATAAAGACCGTCGTCGTTTGGTTTATTGTAATAAGGAGTAACAATAAGCGCGGCGTCCGCTCCCATATTTTTCGCGCGTTGTGTGTATTTGATCATGTGTTTTGTGTCATTGGAACCCGCTCCGACAACAACTTTAACCTTGCCTGCCGCTTCTTTTACGGCAATTTCGATCAATTTATCTTCTTCGCTGTCATCAAGAGTCGGGTTTTCGCCTGTTGTTCCAAGCGGAAGAATACCGTCTATTCCTTCTGTTATCTGAAACTCGACAAGTCTTTTAAAACCGTCGTAATCAATATCTCCTGAATCCTTCATTGGCGTAACAAGCGCCGTATATGCTCCGCGAAACTCTGTCATAAATACCCCTATTCTTTAAAAAGATCTTTCATCATATCGTCTATTGTAAAAATTCCATGCCGCTTTTGCGCGACTAACCATTGCGCGGCTCTTACAGCGCCGGAAGCGAAACCTTCGCGGCTGCGGGCGGTGTGGGTTATTTCAATTGTATCCGCGGGAGAATCAAAAAACAAGCTGTGCGTGCCGGGTACATTTCCCAAACGCAGGCTTGGGAAATGCAGTTCGTACGGTTCTGGTTTGCGGTTCATTGTTTCCCAAATAATTAAATTTTTACGTTCTAACCTTGATAATACGCCTTCGACTAATACTTTAGCGGTTCCGGATGGGCTGTCCATTTTTTTATTATGATGAGATTCAAAACCGCCCGCGTCGTATTCGGAAAAATTATTCATTAATTCCGCCGCGTACCACGCTATACGATAAAACATATTTACGCCAATTGAAAAATTTGACGCCCAAAGCAAGCAGTTGTTTGTTTTTTCAACAGCTTTTTTTACATCGTCCATTTTTTCATGCCAGCCTGTTGTTCCAACTACTGTAGGAACTTTTTTTCCCATTAGATCCAGGATGTTCGCGGCAGCCGTGTCGGGTTGGGTAAACTCAATTGCTATATCGGTAGTGTTAAAATTTGCTTCCGCGATAGATTTATTTATTTTTATTCCATCCTGTGTTTCTTCCGCGAATGGATCTACAATCACATCGATCTTATGACCTTGTAATTTCGCGATTTGCTCGATCATTCTTCCCATCTTGCCGTAACCTATTAAAGCTATGTTCATTTTATCCTTCCTTCTTTATCAATATTAATCTTCGGCTGGGAAAAAATCCATATGGAGTGCTTTTACAACTTCCGCGGCTTCTGTGTCGTTTACTATAAAACTGATATTAACTTTGCTTGCTCCCTGTGAAACCATTTGCACAGGTACGCCTATTAATTGACAGCTCCTGAAAGCCCTGCCAAGAATTTCTGAAGATCGTTTAACATTGCCGATGATCGAAACTATAGCTTTGCCTACTTTTACTTCTACACTTGCGATTTTGCTTAATTCTTTTTTTACATCAGTTAAATCGTACGCGGTGTCCAAAGTCAGCGAAACTGAAACTTCGCTGGTTGCTACCATATCAATCGAAATATTATATTTCGCGAAGATGGAAAAAACTTTTTCCAAAAAGCCGTATTGTCCCAGCATTCTTGTAGAAACAATGTCGACTAACGTTACTTTATGCTTGGATGTAATGGCTCTTACAGGCGGGCTTTTTTTCGCCGCCGCTTGCGCGTGTTCTATCTTTGTTCCCGGCGCGTCAATGTTATAAGAATTTTTTACAAGGACTGGAGTGCCTGTTTTCATGCACGGCATCATTGCTCTTGGATGTAAAACTTGCGCGCCAAAGTACGCGAGTTCCGCCGCTTCGTCGTATGTAACAAATTGAACAGGACGCGCGTCTTTTACAATTCTTGGATCTGCCGTTAGTATCCCGTCAACATCTTTCCAAACCTGAACTTCTTCCGCCTTGCACGCCGCCGCGATCATTGTCGCCGAAAGATCAGAACCGCCTCTTCCAAGTGTTGTGATTGTGCCTTTTTCGTCTTTTGCCAAAAAGCCGGTAACAACAGGAAGAACATTTCCTTTGATTAACGGTTGAATTTTTTCGGGAATTAAATCCCAGCTTTCTTTTTTTAGTTCGGCTTGCGTGTAATTTGAATCAGAAAAGAATCCAACTTCCCATGAATCAAAAGCTCTCGCGTTCATTCTGATAGATTTAAAATACGCGGCGGCAATCCGCACGCTCAACCTTTCGCCGAATGATACAAGATAATCTTTTGTACGGGGCGTAAGTTCTCTTATAAGAGCGATGCCTGATAAAAGACGTGACAGCTCATCCAATAAAACGGTAACTTCCTTTTGAACGGGAAGTTTCAAATTCTTTATGGTTTCCTGATGGAGTTTTTCTACATTTTTTATTTCTACTTTACCTTCTTTTAAAGCCAGATTCCCGGCATCCAAAAGATGATCCGTAGTATCTCCCATCGCGGATAAAACGAGTACAGGTTTTCTTTGAACATAATTTTTTACAATATTGGCTACATGGCGCAGACGTGATGCGTCAGCTATGGAACTTCCGCCAAATTTCATTACAATCATGGTTATACCACCTTAAGCTTTATTATACAGACTCGACTAATATACTTCAATATGATATTATTTTTTCATGATTGGATTTCTTATAAAAAAGACTTTATACGATTTATGGGATAATTTGTTTAAAATTGTAATTCTCAATTTGGGTTTTATCGGATGTACCGCGATTCCAATTTTCCTTCCGGTATTTGGTTCATTGTTTTCTAAATCCGAATCGCTGTATATTATTTTAACAGTTCTGGGTCTTTTCGCGTGTTCAATATATTTGTCTGCTGTTTCATTTGTTATCAGAGCGATTTCTGATTACAGCACATTTACTTTTAGGGATTTTTTTGCCGCTTTTAAAATCGCGTGGCCTTCGGGTTTAGTTATGGGTTTCCTTTTAATTTTGCTTTACCTGGTAATAACAGTTATAATTCCATTTTATTGGGTAATGGAAAATCCTTTAATGGGACTAGCATTATCTTCGATTGTATTTTGGCTGACTTTATTCGCGATAATTTCTTTTCAATTTTATTTTACTGTTTATGCCCGTCTTGGTCAGAATTTAAAAAAGGCGTTTAAAAAAAGTATGTTAATTTCCATGGACAATACAGGAATGTCGATATTTTTATTCATACACAATACATTAGCGCTGGCTCTTTCCGTAATCTGTCTTTTTTTATTTCCAGGTCCTGTAGGTGTTTTACTTTATCTTGATCAAGCGATTCGTTTGCGGCTTTTAAAATACGACTGGCTTGAAGCTAACCCCGACGCGAACAGGCGTAAAATTCCCTGGGACGCTATATTAATAGAAGAACGTGAAAGAACGGGAAACCGCACTTTAAAGAATTTAATTTTCCCCTGGAAAGACTAATCGGACTCCGGGCGCACTGCTCCAGCTAAAGCTGTCGCGCATTTTTAATCATATTTAAATATTTGTGCGCCACGCCGTGTTAAATCAATCATCCACACCGCTTGACGCGGTGCTTATTCGGGCGCCTATACACCCCGCGACGGCGCGTTCAATGCCCGGGATCCCTCCGTGTATGGGAGTGTTAACTACTCTTACATTATTGTCCGCGAAACGCATGGCAAGAGCGCTTGAGCCTCCGCCGTCAAAATTTATTCCATTCCATGAACCAAGTTTGATTAAAAGCATAGCGGTTTCCGCTTCCGTGCCGCCGATGCTGGCGGCTCTTCTGCCGTCAATCACCAAAAGGTAAAGAAATCTTCCGTTAGCTGAAACTCCTGCGGCGCTTCTGGGGTGGCGCGTTTCGCTGTTTTGTGTTCTTAACGCGGGCGCGCCGTTAATTAATATTTGATGAAAACCGCCTACCGCGTTTTTTATATTTTCTGTTGATCGAATAGACGATTGATTTACTATAGCCGCTCTTCTGTTATTGTATATTACCAGGGCGTCATAACGAGAATTAATAGGGGAGAGTTGTGTTCCGTTGGAAATTACAATACCCATATTTTGAATGGGCTGCCTCTCTCTTGTGGATGAAACATCAAAAGGAACAGCGTTTATTCCCGCGATAAGGTTATTATCATTTACAAAACTTGATACTCTTGTGCTTAAAGACTGGTTATTTTCTGAATTGACAGAACCGCTATTTATCGCGCCGCTTGTTGTAACAATTTCAATGTTTGGTGAAAGAAGATCAATTCGAAGCGCCCAAAACTCAAGAATTGGAGAATCAATTTTTCCATGAAAATATTCGATGCCGTTAGCTAACGGATGCCATGCAGTTTCCACGGCGGTTATGGCTGGAAATGATACCGGATGATCCTGTCCAAAGCCAGCCGCGGAAAAAGTACTGCATGCCGTCAGTATTAATACTAAAAAACCTGAAAAGATATTTCTAATATTCACCCTTGCCTTTGCGGTTTCTCTTCATAAGTTTTCGAGCGTTTGCTTTCTTTTTCCTGTTAAGGATGGTGGATGGTTTTTCATAATACTCCCGCTTTTTGAATTCGCGGATGATGCCTTCTTTTTCTACCATTCGTTTAAAACGTTTGATCGCTTTTTCCAGCATCTCGTTGTCATCAACTGTGATGTGTGCCAATTTAACTCACCTCCTTTCCTAAAAGGTCGATTGATCTGCTTGAACAGTTCTAATTAAAAAGTCTACTGATTATTAATTCTTTGTCAATAAGAGGCCGGGCGACTAGGACGTCAGGGTCTGTGTTTTCAGTACTTACCCTGAATTCCCAGTGTAAATGTGGACCTGTCGAAAACCCCGTTGAACCTGATAAACCGATCACGGAGCCTGCCGCTACTATAGAACCTTCCTGAGCGATAACGCTGTCCAGATGATAGTAAAGCGAATATACACCCGGAGCGTGTTCGAGTATCACGGAAAAACCTGTAAGAATTCTCATGCGGCTAAGAACAACTCTTCCCCTTCCGCTTGCTCGAACTTCTGTTCCTGTCGGTATTCCAAAATCAACGCCGGCATGAATCGAAGTGACTCTTCTTCCATCCGAGTACGCGTTGATACGGCGGGTGCCAAATTGGCTGGTTCTTCTTGTTGATGTAACTGGCAGTAAAAACGGACCTGTGTGATAAACCTGATTTCCTGTAGTCGCTAAAATTGCCCAAAGCCTTTCTGATTCGGCAGTTCTTTCAGGGTTTGGATCCGCTACAAGGCTTGTTAAAGCGGCGTCTAAATTTATTGTTTCAGAGCGAAATGTTCTTGGCGCTATTGTAATTGGTATTTCGTGGAATACACCTATTTCATTATTTAATCTAAGAATAGCGTCACCCGGTTCCGCGGTAGAAGGAACTGTAATGATAGCTGTTATAAAACTGGGGTTTCCGTTTTCCGCGGGAATCAAAAACGCTCCCGCTTTGGCAATTTGTCTTTCGTTTACTATTAATTGAACATCACTTATACCGGCGGTTAACGCGACAGTTATAGGGTCGCCCGGGCGGGGTGATTCAGGGATAACTACATATCTAATTTGAGCTTGTACTGTGATCGCGAAACATAAATTGATGATTAAAATAAATAATAATTTTTTTTGCATATACTTTCCTTTTTTAAACCTGATTGTATAAATAAAGTTACACATTCAAATTGATGTTATTTTTTTCAGTTCTTTTTTAGATCGATGATCAATATTTGGGGAGTTTCATTTCCTTTAAAATAATCTCTGTTTAAATTGAATATTATGTCTACCTTGTCGTTAACCGCGAATTCTTTATTTATTACACGTTCCGCGTTATGCCAATAAAGAGCCGGCCATTTATATTTTCCCGCGTCAAGTGTCATTTTTACATGCTTCGCTTCCGGCTTTCCTATAAGATTTATTTCTTTAATGGATATTTGTTTTGTCATAAATACAAGCTGATCGTTCTCGTTGCCGTAAGGTTCAAAACGGTCAACCATTTTAAAAAGATCGGGAGTAAGGTAATCATGCGGAAGTTCGGCGTCAATTTGAATAACTTTTTCATCCTTCTCTTTATCAAACTCAATCGCGGATACAATATTTTCCAGCCGTTCAGTAAATTTGTTCCAGTTTTCCATAAGTAAACTGAAACCACCTGCCGCCTGATGCCCCCCCGCGTCTATAAAAAGACCCGCGCATTGATCCAAAAGCGCGCATACATTATAACCTCTTGCGGATCGAATTGATCCTGTGCAGATTTCTTCTCCAATGGATACGGCAATCGCGGGCGCGTTAAAATTACGGCAAGCCCTCTGCGCCATAAGACCTGTAATCCCTTTATTTATTTTTTCGCTATAAACCAAAACGAATTTTTGCTCGTACTCATCAAATGTTTTGTAAGCCATCGATTCAATGCCTGCCCATGTTTCTTCTTCCAGTTCTTTGCGTTTTTCATTCATTCCCGCGAGTTCTGTCGCGAGCTGTTCTCTTTTTAATAAATCTTTTTCAAAAAACAAAGCGGCGGCGGTTTGCGCGCTTCCCATTCTGCGCGCGGCGTTTATTGTTGGGCACAATTTCCAGGAGATGTCTTTTGTTTCAAAGTGACGGCCTGTTAAGTCAAGTTTTTGCATTAATTGTAAAAGCCCGAACCGTGGTTTTTTTACAAGCGCTTCGATGCCTCTGCGCACGATAATTCTGTTTTCGTCCAACAGCGGCATAATATCGGCAATTGTTCCAAGCGCCGCAAGCTGAAGATCCGCGTTTTCGTTTTCTGTATCTTCTGTGTTTTTTTCTTTTATCTTCGCGTACGATGTAAAAAGATTTACAAAAACATCAAGTTCACTTAATTCTCTGTCGGAATACCTGGCGATTTTAGAAAGTTCTTTAATGCGCAGTAAACTTTGCCCTGTGGTTTGCGGTATCTCCTTGCCGATTAAAGGAGCGATATCCATCATTCCTACTTCGATACCCTTGCCAAAAAGTTTTGTAAAAGTTTGTTTATGTAAAGCCGCGTCCCAGCAAAGAATATGCTGCCCTTCTAAAAACGCGGGCAGCCGTGTTTCATTAATCGAAACCATTCCGGGTACAATCGTTTCGATCAAAGAATCGGTTATGATTAGGTTTCGCGTTTTCGCGATTTCTATTATCCACGCGTCGTTTACAGGTCTTGTATTTAAGAGGCACATTTGCTGTCCATATAAATCACTTCTTAGCGCGAAACGAAGAGCGCACACTAATTTAAAAGCGACACCGCAGCCGGAAAGATTTCTAAAAGGATATGTAGAGTTTTTTAATTTAGGATTGATGATAACAAGAGCTTGCGGCAGTTCGTCCTGCGGTTCGTGGTGGTCTGTAACAATTACATCGACAGAAAGCTCACCCGCTCTTTTAATTTCTGCAAACCTGGAAATTCCGCAGTCGACGGTAATTATTAATGTGCCGTCTTTAGCGGCAAATTCTTCGACAGCTTCCAGCGAAAGCCCGTAGGATTCATCGCCTGTTGGAATTCGCCAGCTGACATCCAAACCGATGTTTTCCAGGTATCCCGCGAGGAGAGCTGTTCCCGTAATACCGTCGACATCACCGTCGCCGAAAATTAAAACTTTTTCACCTTCTTCTTTCGCCGCGAGAATTCGTTCAACAGCGTCTTCCATTCCGTCCAGCGCGAAAGGATTTCTAAGTGAGGTTATATCGTCTTCAAGAAAGTATCGTATTGAATCGCCGTTTTTATGTCCCCTGCGCGCGAGTATCGAAGCGGTTAGAAGATCACATCCGTATTTTGTGGAGATTTCCTTTACAAGCTCGCCAGAAATCTCTCTTTTTTCCCATTTCATTTGTAACTTATTATATAAGATTAAAAGATATTTTACTATCCCTTAAAAAATATTTTTTTATTATTTTTAACTGATTGTTCTTGTGGTTATTACATTAAAACCTTCGCCGTTCCAGTTTTCTATTATTATATCTCCGATTTTTACCGGAAGCGAAATTTGAGTTTTATATATATCTTGCAATAAAGCGGAGATTTTTTCTTTAGGACAAGGTGATGATGTTTTTACAGGAATTCTTCTAATAGAACATGCCGTTTTTAAAGGAACGGTCGCGGTTACCGTACGTTTAGGAGCTGTAAGTTCTTCGATAGCGTAAGATTCTCCTTTCGGGCATTTATTGCCAGTTACAAACATATCGCCTCGCGAGGTATTTTCTTTTACTTCCAAAGCGCAGCCAATAGGACAGACAATACATGTTAAGTTTCGCATTACATCCCTCAATTTATACTAATTTCCAATATTGAATTGGAATTAATTTTGATGTTTTTAAAATCTTTTGTTGTTAACTTAAAACTGATCATCTCTGACGGTTGTACATGTCTTTCTTTTTTACAAAGTATGATTTGGCCGTCAACTCGAAGTTCAATAACCGCGTTATTTTTAACAATCATGGAACGAAGATAAATAATGTTTTCTTTTTCGGGCGCGATTTGTGATGGGTTTACATAACGTACATGAGAACCCGCTTTTGTTTGTATTTGCGAGGTAGAGCGCTCCCCACTCAACCATTGAGCGGCATACCTTCCCGCTCTTCGGCTTTCTTCGCAAACCCAGTCTACAAGATCGTGTACATGTAAAACATTGCCGCAGGCAAAAATTCCTTCCATGTTAGTCATAAGACATGAATCTACTAATGGACCGTTAGTTACTGTATTAAGCTCTACACCTGCGGCTTTTGACAATTCATTTTCAGGGACTAGCCCTACAGATAAAAGCACTGTGTCGCAATTTACGCGAAAACTTTTTTCGCTTTTAAGAATGCCGTTTTTTATCGGAGTAACTTCGATTCCCTCGACACGATCGTTACCGAAAATATTGGTTGTCTGCGATGATAGGTATAAAGGAATATCAAAGTCGTTAAGGCACTGAACAATGTTACGCGTCAATCCAGCGGGGTAAGGCATTATTTCTACTACGGCTTTTACCTTGCAGCCAACCCAGCTCATACGCCTTGCCATAATAAGCCCGATGTCGCCTGAACCTATGATTACAACTTCTTTACCGGGTATATATCCTTCTATGTTTACAAGGCGTTGAGCAAGCCCTGCCGTATAAACCCCCGCGGGGCGAGATCCCGATATGCGGATATTGCCGCGGTTTCTTTCGCGGCAGCCCATAGCGAGTAACACAGAGCGGCATGTTATTTTTATTGCGCCGGAAGAATTTATACATAAGAGTTCACGCGAAGACGCAGAGGCGCAGAGGGAAGATGAATTTAATTTTATTACAGTTGTATTAAGGTATATATCTATTTTTGATTTAATTACTCGTTCTATAAATCGTTCGGCAAACTCGGGACCTGTAAGTTCCTCTTTAAATTCATGCAGACCAAAACCATTGTGAATACACTGCATAAGGATGCCGCCAAGATGATCTTCTCTTTCGATGATCGCGCACGAAAACCCGCGCGCTTCTATTTCTAACGCCGCCGCCATTCCCGCCGCTCCGGCGCCTATAACTACAGCATCGTATTTTAATTCTTTCATAAAATGCCTGCCAGTACATTACTTCGCGCGCCATGTTTTGTTATTTCTTCTATAGATAGCCCTGTTTCCCTCATTATAATCTTGATGATCTTGTAGGTGCAAAAACCTCCCTGGCAGCGTCCCATTTGCGCGCGTGTAAAATACTTTATTCCGTCAAGCGTGGTGTGACCAAGCTTTATAGCCTGCGCGATTTCCGCTTCGCTTACATTTTCACAACGGCAAACCATGTTCCCCCAAGCCGGGTCTTTCGCGATTAAATTATCTAGTTCTTTTATATTCGGGCTTGCGCCGCAAATAAAATCCCTTACGTTTGGGTGATTTTCTACGATTGGGTTCCAGCCCGGTTTTTCTGTTAATTGCAAACCCATTTCCACTAAAATGTTTTTTACATACTCCGCGATCGCGGGTGACGCTGTTAACCCCGGACTTTGGATACCCGCGACTTGTACAAAGGCAGGCGCTTTTTTTGAAGCTTCAATATAAAAATCGTTATTAAAATTGCTTTCAAGGCAAGGGCGAAGCCCGGAAAACGAAGCTATAACATCATTTTGGCTAAGAGAAGGAATCATGGTTTTTCCGCAAATCAAAATTTGTTCCAGATGTTTTTGGGTGGTGGAAAAATCATTTTTATCATAGGCAGCGTCAGCTGTAGGACCTACAAGAACTGTTCCTTCCACCGTTGGAATAACAAGCATCCCTTTGGAAACCGCTGTAGGAACAGGAAACACAACTTTGGAAGGACAGGCTTTGGTAAGTCTATCAAGTAAAAAATATTCGCCTTTTCTGGAAGATATTTTAAAATCTTCGGCTGCGAAAATTTTTGAAACTTCATCCGCGAATAAACCAGCGGCGTTTATCACATAACGGGCTTTAATTTCTGTACCGGTTTCGGCTCGAATTATCCAAAAATCTTCGCCGCCTGTACTTCGGTTTGCTTCTTTTACTTTAAAGTTTGTGAAAAGTTTTACTTCGTTTTTTAAAGCCGATTCAACAAGAGCGAAAACAAAACGGTAAGGTTCGATTATTCCGCCGCCGGGCGCGTAAAGACCGCCAATTACATCACTCGATAATTTCGGCTCCAGTTCCAACATTCTAAGGCGGGAGCATAACTCAATGCCGATAACCTCGTTTTCTACTCCCTGCAAGTATAGGTGTTCGACAACCTTCATTTCATCATGATGTAAAGCGGCTACGATTATTCCGCATCTGCGGAAAGGAAAATTTAATTCCCTTCGCAATTGGTCAAACATAAGGCTGCCTTGTATTTCAAGACGCGCTTTTAAATATTTTTTATTATGATGGAACCCGCCGTGAATGATCCCTGAATTGGCTTTTGATGTTCCAAAAGATACATCCGCCGATTTTTCCAAAATGGCTGTTTTTATGGAGTAAGCCGAAAGACGGCGGGCTATATTCGCTCCCGAAACTCCGCATCCTATAATGGCGACATCAAATTCCATGAATGAATTATATGGTCTAATTTATTAAATTTCTATATAATAGAATTATGGAAAGAAAAAGGCTTTTTATCAGTAAAAAAACGAGCGCGGGCGAGCGTGAAAAACTTATAAAGTTAGCTGTCGAAAATGAATGTAATACAGTTGTTTTTTCCCTGAATGATAATTTTTTTAGTACCAAAAATTCAAAGTACATTAAATTAATTAAAAACTATTCATTAAATGTTGAAGCCGGCGGACATGACTTGCCTTTATTGCTTCCAATCAAACATTTCTTTTTTAACCGTGAACTTTTTCGCATGGAGCAGGGCAGGCGTAAAGCAGCCCATCATTTTTGCCCGACCAATCCTAAAACAATCGAGATAATCAGTGAAAACGCCAAAAAGCTTTTGGCTTTCACGATGCAGAAAGTTACCACTCAACGTATCTTTCACCTTCTGCCGGAAGAAGGGTATGAAAACACCTGGTGCGCTTGTCCCGCCTGCCGCGCTTTTAGACCCGCGGAGCAATATCTAATTGCCGTAAATACAGTCGCCGATATATTGTCAAAACTTGATCCTAACGCTCTTTTAACCTACGTCGATTTTGATTCGGAACCTGACGCCGCGAGGGTTAAACCAAGAAAGAACTTGATACGAACGGATTGATGAGCTGAAAAATTTTTAAAAAAAGGACTGGAAATGTTAGATATAAAAAAATTTTTATTTTCTGTTTTAATGATATGTTTTCTTTACGCGGCGTATCCTCAGACAGACCAAGTGCCTGACACCGAAATTGTAAACAATGCCATAAACAGGGGCGATTGCGAAACCCTGTTCAATTTTGTTCAAAATCCGGAAGGAAAAAACCAAGCGCTTATTAATTCCGCGAATCAGGCATTAAGAAGATATACAACGATAGATACGACAGTAACAAGGTATCGAACCAACAGAATGGAAGGAAGAATTCGAAATGTGGGAAATGAATTAACAGAAAATGTTTTTCTTGATCCGCGAACATATCTGCCTGATGTTGTAACAAGACTAATGTTAAATCTTAATGATCCTTTTTTGAAAGTTAAAGTTATAAATGACTGGATATGCGACAATATAGCGTATGACGTTGACCATTATTTTGGAAGAAGATACAATAGTCAGGATTATGTTTCTGTTTTAAGAAATAAAAAAGGCGTTTGTTCAGGTTACGCCGCGTTATTCTATGAAATGTGCAGGCTTGGGGCTGTCCAAGAAGTAAGAGTTTGAGCAGCCGTTTTTTGTGAAAAAATTTACAAAGAACAGAAGACATGATAAAATTCCTATATGAGTAAAGGAAAAAGTGATAAGATCAGATATAA
>WQXE01000045.1 GCA_009784995.1 Treponema sp.
CATACCGCTTTCGTTAATCTTTTTTACAACTGGGGTTAGAACTTCGGCTAACTTTAATGTATCATCTTTTGTTTTAATATCAGAGTTCGGGCAGATTAAATACGGCGAACCTAATACCTTGTGATACGCGATTTCCTCGTCAAGATTATTGATTAACTTTTCAAGCCCGATATGAGCGCCGATAGATTTAAGATTGTTAGCTGTCAACACACTTTTCATTTTTTGCGCGTCAAGACTGCCGTACCCCGCGAACTCGACTCCTGTATAACCCATCTGCGCGAGTTTTTCCAAAGTGCCTGTAAAATCGTTATTTGTAACATCGCGTACCGAATAAAGCTGGATAGAAAATTCTTTAATTAAGCTCATATTTTTTTCCTGTTAAAAATTTATTTGTTTTCCGGCACGCGCGGATTCGTACACGCCTTCCAGTATTTGTGTAACAACCATTGCCTGTTCAGGTTTTACGCGCAATTCTTCGCCGTGTAAAATCGCGTTGTACCAGTTTCTGCATTCAACATCTTTTGGAGCTTCTGTAGAACCTTCATAAAACTGAACGCCGCCAACTTCCAAATCAGGTTTTGTTACTGTCAATTTTCCAAGGTCGGATGAGTTAATGCGAAGACCGTCTTTCATGTCGGCTCCGGCTTTTGTTCCGCACAATGTACACATACCTTCGCCGTTATCCAATGTGTTTAATGCCCAGCTAGCTTCCAAAGCGATAGTCGCGCCGTTTTCCATTGTGATAAAACCAAACGCGGAATCTTCTACTGTATATTCTTTTGGATCCCAGGGTCCCCAAATATTTCCACTGTCGGGATTATCATTTAATTTTTTGTAAACGCTGCCAACAACGGTTTTTGGTTTATAGTTATCCATCATCCATAAAGTCATATCAAGAGCGTGAGTGCCGATATCGATTAAAGGTCCGCCGCCCTGTTCTTTTTCCTTAAGGAAAACGCCCCATGTCGGAACGCCTCTGCGTCTTATCGCGTGAGCTTTAGCGTAATAGATTTCGCCTAAATCGCCGCGGCGGCAAACTTTATTTAAATACAAGGGAGCCGGCATACAGCGGTACTGATAACCTACGGTTAAAAGTTTGCCCGCTTTTTTAGCGGCGTCTACCATTTTTTTAGCGTCCGCGAAAGTTGTCGCCATCGGCTTTTCGCACATTACATGTTTTCCGGCTTCCAAAGCGGCGACTGTGATGGGAGCGTGAGAAATATTGGGTGTTAATACATGAATAACATCGATGGAGCCGTCTTTTATAACATCTTTATAATCTGTATATGTTTTAGCGCCGTCAGCGCCATATTTTTTACAAAGGTTTTCGGCTCTTTCCGGAATTATATCGCAAAAAGCGGTTACTTCCGCTTCCTTTATTTTCGCTATTGCCGGCAAGTGCTTTTGCTCGCCTATTCCGCCGCAGCCTATAACGCCAACTTTTAATTTCTTGCTCATGTGTATCTCCCCTTTTTAGAAATTATGAATTTGAACCAGTATAACATAATATAAATAATTAAGCAAATATCAATTCGAAATTTAATCACACGGGGTCACGGAGACACGGAGGGTTGCGGGTAGTTACCAAATTACGATTAGCACTCCGTGCCTTTGTGCCTCCGTGATCTATAATAACGATATTTATTTCCTGCCAACTGCGATTAGTTTATTGGCGTGGTGGTTGTAGGGGATTTCGTTCCAGTCGCCGTATATTTCGACTGTGGAAAAACCGGCTTGATTCATTAAAGCTCTAAGTTCACTGGCGCTGTAAAGACGCTGGGTAAAAAACTTTTCTACTCTTTTATTGTCTTTAAGCAAAATCCAGCGGTTTTTAAGGAATGTCCATGAATCAAGGGGTTCGTATTCTGTAAGAATTGTATAATCATCGCGTTCGAACCATTCAGCTTCGACAAAATCCCTGGCTATTATTTCTTTGCCAAGTGTTTCTAATATAAATGTGCCGCCTTTTTTTAATGATTCATAAACATTTTTTAAGACTTTTAAATCATCATTTTGATCGGAAAAATAACCAAAGGAAATATACAGATTTACGATTACATCGAAGAATTGTTCTTTTTTAAATTCTCTGGCGTCGCAGTGGATATATTCAATATTCAGATTTTCGTATTTGGCGTCTTCTTTCGCTGTATCAAGAAAACTTTTTGTAATATCAACGCCTGTTACATCAAACCCCATGCGCGCGAGTTCAGAGCTTATTCTGCCAATTCCGCAGCAAAGATCCAAAACTTTGGGAGTACAGTCCAAAGGTTTTCGCCATTTATCATCGGGTGTTTCACCGTAAAGATTAAAACGGCAAAGACGGGTGACAGAGTCGGCTACTTCGCCGACTTCTGACCAGTGGTTTTTGTCAAACATAACGGGAGCGAAATACTCCCAAAAGTCGATGTCGTTAAACCACTCAGACACTACGCGACTGCGTTTTCTGTCATCGGATTTAAATAACCGGTTTGTACACAGATATTAAAAAGATGTCTCGCGATTGTTTCTTCGGTTGTTTTAATGCTTCCATTGTTGTTGCGCGTAAAACGAACAAGATACTCATTATCCATTTCCTGGAGGATATCGATGTACTCGGTATTACCCGGTAAACATTTAATACTATAACGTTTCATACCATAAATATCGGAAAGTTTAATTATTGACTTGAGGTTTTTTTTTATTTTTCTTACAATATAGTGATGAAAATCCGCTTAAAAATGTTCCTGGTTGTTTTACCCCTAATCATAGTCCCGCTTTTTCTGGCGCAAACAGCTTCGTATTTTCACGCTGTTAACGGTATTACCCGCCTGACACGCCAGCATTTGGGATTTAAACTTGGAGAGCTGGAAAAATATACAAATAACCAGTGGTCGCTTTTAACGGAAAATAATTTCGCCGGAAGAACTGATATGGTCGAAGCCGCGAAAAAGTCAGTTGAGCAATTCGCGCGTAGTATCCTTTTAAGCGATACAGAAATTATTTTCGCCGCCGGAAAAAACAGTATTGTAATGAGTACATCAACTTTTAATTCTGATCCTAAAGAATTTTATACTTTATTAAACCTTCTTGAACAGGAAAATCAGGGGCTTCAATCCGCGATAATTGGCGGCGAAAAAAGAATATTTCAATCTTTTTATTTTACTCCTTTTGACTGGCACATTATTATAAGCGAAAGAGAAGATGTCTTTTTTAAAGACGCGCGAAATATTACATTACAAACGATTATTTCCATTTGCGCTTCTGTTATACTGGCTGTATTTCTTCTTATATTGATAACAAACCGTCTTACAAACCCAATGAGGCGGATTGTGCAAACCATGAATACGATAATCGATACAGCGAATCTTTCGTCCAAAGTTGATGTTGAGTACAACGACGAAACCGGAATCCTCGCGCAAACTTTTAACAAAATGACAGACGAGCTGGACAGCGCTTATTCGCAGATAAAACGTTACGCGTTTGACGCTGTGCTCGCTGGAAAAAAAGAAGAACGCATCCGACATATTTTTCAAAAGTATGTTCCCAACGATGTAATCGAACGCTTTTTCGCTTCCCCCGAAAAAATGCTTGTTGGCGATAACCGCGAGCTTTCGATACTTTTTTCCGATATTCGATCCTTTACTACAATTTCCGAAGGAATGGCGCCGGATGATTTAGTAAACTCTCTTAACCGCTATTTTTCCGGGCAGGTAGATATTATCTACAATAGAAAAGGCATTGTAGATAAATACATTGGAGACGCGATCATGGCTTTTTGGGGCGCTCCTGAAAAACACGAAGATGACGCGCTGCAATCTGTTTTATCGGGAATCGAAATGATCGACGCTGTAAAAAAATTCAACGAAAATCAGCGCAAGATTGGCAAATGCGAATTCCAAATCGGCATTGGTTTAAATTACGGCGAAGTTACTGTCGGTAATATCGGAAGCGAACGCAAAATGGACTACACTGTTATAGGCGACGCTGTAAATCTCGCGTCCCGCATGGAAGGTTTAACAAAAACATACCATTCCGACATTTTAATTTCTGAAAGTCTTTTTGAAATACTCCGTAAAACCGCGCAAAATAGCGGGCTTCATTACAGATTACTGGATACTGTAGCTGTAAAAGGAAAAACAAAAGGGGTTAGAATTTTTACTGTTAAAAAAACACTAACAGAAAACGAACAAAAAACATGGTCTGTTCATAATCAGGGTATGAAGTTATATTATCACCGTTCGTTTAACGAAGCGGCGTTAAAGTTTAAAGAAGTGTTAAGTATTCTTACCGAAGATTTTAACGCGCGGAATTTGTTAGACAGATGTATTGATTACGCGAAAAATCCGCCGCCTGAAAACTGGAACGGCGTGGAAGTGATGAAAAGCAAGTAGAAGATACAGAAGAATTTTACCACGAACCACACGAACCAACACGAAAGAAGAAAAGAAAAAGACCTCTCGCAAAGGCGCAAAGACGCAGAGCTGTAGTTCGAAATCATTACTATCATTCCTAAAAATCTCTGTATTAATTTGTGATTTCTAAGGTTTAAGTAAATATATCGGACTATAACTTTGCGCCTCCGCGTCTCTGCGAGATATATTAAAGATTAATTGTCCTGTAATAATTGGCGGATGGCTGTTAGTTGATTATTCAGATCCGCGATGCGCTGTTCCTGCGAAGTATTTGCGGCGCGAAGATCTGAAACCTGCGAAGAAAGATTTGTATTTTCTGTTTGAAGCGTTGTTATCGTTCTGTCTTTTTCCGCGGTACTTTGTTCAAACGCTGTGTTTGTACCGCGCAACGCGGTAATTGTATCTTCAAGTTCGCTAAGGCGCCTTTCCATTCCTGTACTTCCGCTATTAAAAGCGTCGATTGTTTTTTGCATTTCGATGATTGTATTTTCCAGTTGAACGTTAAGCGCCATCAGTTCAGACTGATCAGGCTGATTTACTGTACCTATCTGCCCCGGACTATTAAAAACTTCGATTCCGCCTAAAAAAAGCGCTTCGATAGCTATTAGTCTTTCGCGGTCTGAAGAAAGTCGCTCGATCTCTCTCATCGCGGCGTTTAATTCTCCTGACGTTGTCTGCTGTGCGGCGGCAAATTCTCTTGTTCTCTCGTCAAGCTGCGCGCGAAGCCGGGCTTCCCTTGAACGGGAGTTTTCCAATATTAACGCTCTTTCGTCCTGTAAAATAGCGAGTTCGCTGCGATAGGTATGCTGTAAAACAAGCAGATTTTCCTGCGTCGCCAGCTGTTCGGAAGTTAATTCGATATTACTTGATCGTAAAACCGCCAATTGATTATCAACATCGCTAAGACGCGAAGCGATTGATTCAATTTCCAGTTCCTTCGCGGCGATTTTTTCCGCTGTATCCCTTCGGATTTCCTCGATAAGAGCCTGTTCAACAAGATTATAAATCGCGTAACCTGCCCTGTTACGTTCGTCTATTTTGGTATTAAATAAAACAAGAAAAATAATACCAACAATTAATATTATAACGGCGGCGGCGTTAATAATAATTGGAAAAAGACGGCCATTTTTTTTCGCGTTAATAACAGGATTTTCCAAAGGCGCGCCTTGTGAAAGAGAGCGGCGGTTTTTTTCCGCGATATTGTTTATTTGCGACAGTATTTCTTTTTGTTCTTCGACTGAGATCCCCGCTTTTTCATCTATAAAATCTGACATAAAATTATTTTCCGCTAATAACCTTTTCTACTTCTTTGTTGGAAAGGCGTATGCCGCCGGCTTTAAGTCCTCTTACATTATAATCCTGCGCTTTAAAATTTTCTGTAAGAACTTTTAACCTGGATTTTGGTTTATAATGAAGGGTAAAAGTAAATTTTGGACGGGTTTCAATGTGTAAAACTTCCGCGCCGTCCGGAACCAAAAAATAATCTTTATTAATTATCCAGCCTTCGATTATACAGCGTTTAATATACGGAAAACCTGTTTCTTTTTCTTTATAAATAACCGTAAAAACCGTTTTAGCGAGAACTTCCTTGTCAGCCGCTTCAATATGCCACGCGTCCGCGCCTACAAATGTTTTATCACACAGATCCATTACAGAGTACATTCCGTTTCGCCGGATCGCGAGAATTCTGTCGAACGGCGAAACTTCCGCGATTTTCGCTCCCGATACATTGGTGCCAAGGTATCCTGATTTACTGTCATATTTTAAATCGACATCGCGCTTTACAACTTCTTTCGCGATTACTTTATCAAACTCGCCTACTACCGTTTTCCGCGCTCCCCTGCCATATTCTTCGTTGTTTTTTATTTTAGCGATAATACTTTTAAGATACGTAACAGAATACGCTACAATATTTTTAAGATGGGAGTTAATTTCTTTTATTCGCGCGTTAATCTGATCCATTTCGTCGCGCGCTTTATTGATGTCGTATAACGAAATCCTGCGAATTGGAATTCTAAGAAGATGTTCAACATCGTCGTCTGTTATTTTGCGCGGTCCCACTTCTTTGGCGAACGGCTTAAAGCCGGAAATTACAGCGTCATGTACGCCTTTTACGGTTTTCATTTTTTCGATCGCTTTATAAATCCGTTCTTCTATAAAAATTCTTTCCAAAGTACGAAGATGCAGTTTGTCCAGTAATTCTTTTTTCTCCAGTTCAAGTTCGCGGGTGAGAATTTTTACAAGCTGCTTAGCGTGATATTTAATAATTTCGTTAACCGTCATTACGGCGGGAAGTCCGTTTTTTATAACAAGAAGATTTATCGAAATTGACTGTTCACATTCTGTAAACGCGAAAAGAGCGTCTACAGTTTCCTGAGCGTATACGCCGCGCGCTAGTTTAATTTCGATCTCGACTTTATCTGTAGTAAAATCATTAATACCCAGGATTTTTATTCTTCCATTTCTCGCGGCGTTATCGATGCTATTAATTATACTTTCTGTTGTAGAACCGAAGGGAAGCTCTGTAATTAAAATACGTTTGGGATCAGATGTATCAAGTTTGGCGCGGACTAAGACTTTGCCGTTTCCGCCTTCGTAAAGCGAAACATCAACATATCCTCCGGTTGGAAAATCGGGGTAAAGTTCAAACTTTTTCCCGGTAAGGCAGGCGATCTCGGCTTCCAAAACTTCGATAGCGTTATGCGGCAGAATTTTTGTGGACATACCAACCGCGATACCTTCCACGCCTAAAATTAATACCACAGGTATTTTCGCAGGGAAAAGAAGCGGCTCTTTGTTGCGCCCGTCGTAGGATTCCGCCCAGCTAGTTAATTTAGGGTTGTAAAAAATATCTTTCGCGAGCGGAGTAACACGACATTCGATATAACGGGGAGCGGCGGCATCGTCGCCTGTCATAATATTACCAAAGTTTCCCTGTTTATCAATAAAAAGCTCTTTATTGGCAAGGACGACCAAAGCCGGGTTTATGGACTGCTCTCCGTGCGGGTGGTACTTCGCGCAATGGCCTGATACAGTGGCGACCTTATGGTACTTGCCGTCATCCATCTCAAAAAGCGAATGAAGAATACGACGTTGGACAGGTTTTAGACCATCTTCCAAATCGGGAATCGCTCGGTCTTTTATGACATAAGAGGCATATTCAAGAAAATTACGGTCGAAAATGTTTTTAATAAAAGCCATTTGTATATATTATAGTAGAGATTGAAAGGGGTCAATAAAGAGAAAAAATGGTGACAGGCACCATGTGCGGCACCATGTGCGGCACCATGTGCGGCACCATGTGCGGCACCATGTGCGGCACCATTTAGGGGTGTTTATAAATCGCCTGGTTTTAAACCCGTATGCTTAGCTACTTTCGCAAGCATTTTAGGACCAATTTCATCACCATCGTGAAAAGCGAAAACATAATTAGGAAAACCTGATCTTTCCAATGTTTTATGCGACCCATCTTGTCTTTTTACAGACCATCCAATCCTTAATAACGCGGCAAAAAGACGTTTTGCCTTAACTGATCGCCACTGACCCATAATTATTCGCAAACTCTATATAATTAATTCCAGGTATAGAAACTTCATTTTCCATTCGTTCCGCTAAAACTCTTAAAGCTAAAGCCTTTGCTTTTGCTCCTGCTTGCAGTGGTGTTACACCATATGCAAGTACACCAGGAATTTCAGGAATTTCAGCAATCCATCGCCCATCTTCTTCTTGTTCGAAATCAATATCAAAATTCATAAATACCTCAATACAATTATACAACAAAAAAGGGTGACTGTCACCTTGAAAGAGAGTATAATGAATTATGAAAAATATAATAATTTATGGAGTAATTTTAATTATAATGATTACTTCGATGACAAATTGTATAGATAAATCATCATCTAAAAAATCCGATATAGGCGATTTGACTTCTATGGAAATAACGCGATTAATGGGCACGGGTTGGAACTTGGGAAATACCCTTGACGCTCATTGGAACAAAGCGGCCGCGTGGATTACAAATCCGTCGGTTAATCAGATAGAAACGCTTTGGGGTAACCCCATCACTACAAAAGCGATGATCGACAAGGTAAAAGAGAGTGGATTTAACACAATAAGGGTGCCTGTCACCTGGTATATTTTTACAGGATCGGCGCCGGATTATGCTATAGAAGATAGATGGATGGATCGTGTACAAGAAATTGTAGATTATGTAATCGATAATGGAATGTTTTGTATATTGAATATCCATCATGATGATTATAATATCATCACCGAAAACGGCAGCGGCGTAAACGGCTGGCTGCGGCTTCATGACAGCGGAACTACAGCGCTTAGCGCGGCGGAAAAACAGACGATAAACGAACGTTTTGCCAAACTTTGGCAGCAGATAGCGCATCGATTTAAAGATTACAATGAATACCTTATTTTTGAAGGAATAAACGAACCCAGATCGGAAGGATTTACCGACAATGCCGCTGTTTGGGCAGAACAATACAGTGTTTTAAATAATTTGAACCAAATCTTTGTTGATACTGTAAGAGCCGGCAGCGGTTTTAACCCTGTAAGGCATCTTATGGTGACGCCTTATTTCGCTTCGATTGACCCTCACGGCGGTTTTAATACATTGAGTATGTTTGTAAATAACTCGACAGGCAGGTTAAGGATTAACGACCCTCAAAATAGGCTGATAGTATCTTTACATTATTACGAGCCGTATTATTTCGCGGGATTGGCGGCAGGCGATTCTAACTCATTATCAATTTATGACCCTAATAACAGTCACATATCGCACAATAGAGGCAGGGTACTAAGTATTTTAAACGAATTTTTAAGCCGAGGCATTCCCGTCATTATGGGAGAGACAGGCGCGCTCGATAAAGGCAACGAAGCTGAAAGGGTAAAATGGGTAAATGACTATGTTAGAAAAGTGAAGGAAATGGGTATCCCTGTAATCATTTGGGATGACGGCGGCTCTTTTAAGTTATTGGACAGAAGAAATCTAACCTGGTACTACCCGGATTTAATAAAAGCCTTTGTGGAATAATGGTGACAGTCACCTACCACATATAGCGTTGTTAAATAAGACCATACGCTATATATAGCATCGTTTAAACGAGGCGAAAAGAGCAAAAGCAGAAACCATTTTCGGTTAAAATCAAACAAAACTTGCAAAATAAATGATTTATGTACTATAATTTAAAGATAATGAGAAAAGTCTCTTTTAAAAATCTTTTCCCGGCAGTTTTATGCGTAATGGCTATATTTATATACGCTTGTATGGATCCGCTTACGGTAGAAGGGTTTTTAAAGGACAGCGAAGTTCAATCAGTAATCGATAACGCCAAAGAAGGAACAGACAGAATTATTCTGCACCCTGAACACCTTCCTGGCGGCGGCGGGCTTCAGGGGTTGGCAGATGGCAATGAAAGAATCAGATTTGTTCCAACAGGGCGATATTACATACTTGAACATTGGGCGACAGATGATTATACAACTATACCCCGAACCGGTTTTTGGTACTTAAAAGCCGATGGCACAATAGGTTCCACTCCAAACCCCACCGCCGTAGATGCGGATATTGGAAAGTTAACCGCCAATACAGTTACCGGTTTGAATAACGACGAAACATACAAATTGACACAAGCTACACCGTTTACCAGTGCAACTCCGTTGGAATATCACGGATCATATGATCCAGATATTACGGGAGCAGTTTTAGGTGATGCAACAGTTAATGCAAACGGCGTGATAACAATACCGGGTTCCAGTTTTACACAGTCATTCTTAAATTTAGGCGATAATTACGATCAAATAATACGAATGGATGGCACGACATCAACATTAATTTCGCCTGTATCAGGGAATATAATTCGATTGGACGGTACAAGTACAACTACAGAATATATTTTATATAAAAATGACATGGTTGATTTTAGAGTTTTAACTGTTGTAAAACAGGCAGCGCATCAACTCACTATTAACCTAACACCTGTAGATTTAAATGATAAAGCGCCAATTCCAAATTTAGCGACTTTAACATACTCTCAAGCTGATATTTACGCGGTTGCCGCGTTAATGGCGTCGGCAGAAACCACGCGGCAAAATATCACAATAAGTAATTTCGCCACATTTAATTCTATAGTATGGCGTTATAACGGTGTTGTATTACCATTAACACCTACTATACCTAATGGAAACACATTCACCCTTGATTTAAACGCCGCTTACAGTTATGATAATGGTTTGAACGCTCTAGGAGTTCATATAATTACAATTGAAGCGACAATTGGTCCATTAGGCAATGAAATATATTATTCTGGAACCATAGAGGTTACAGTTAATCCATAAAAGAAAAAATTTAAATGGTAATAAGGAGTGAGAGATGAAAACAAGAACAATTGGCGTATACGCCGTAGCGGTAGCATTCCTGCTTGTAGCAGCATTGCTAGTAACAAATTGTCTTGATCCGATCGGTGGATTTTTGACGTCAGATTTTAACAACACAGCAGGTAAAAGCGTTCTAACAATTAATTTTGATGATTCAAACGCGAGAACAGTAATGCCTACTTTTCCAACAGGCACAATTACTTATGAATTAACAATTATTAATGTTACGAATCCTGGAACACCTATAGCAGTCATTGAAGATCAAGCAGTAAATTTCGGCACTACAGTATCAGAAACATTACCTGACGGTACATACGATGTAACAGTAATACAATTTGTAGATGGAGAAGCTGTAACCGGTAATACTGATCAGGTAGTTATGAACGGTGCTAATAATTCAATAACCATTAATTTAAAACCAATTGCTGATGGTGTAGATGACGGCACATTCGCATGGGACTTTACTCTTCCTACTAACCTTACCGGCACCGCTGTTATGTCTTTCGCAATATTAGGGGGTGGAGGTACAGTTTCACCTATAACTGTAAGTGGAGGAAATAATGATAATGATGAAGATATTCCATCCGGTTTTTATCGTGTAACTGTTACGTTTACACAAACCGGTTTTATAACAGCAAGAGTACAGGAAACTGTCCACATTGGCGCAAATATGACATCAACATGGACGCAAACCTTTCCAGAGCTTATCCCGAATGTATACACTGTTACATATAACGGTAACACACAAGACAGCGGTTCTCCTCCTCCAGCTGAAACTGCAGTTCCTCATGGCGGTATGATAGATGACGCGCCTACACATGATCTTCTTAAAACAAATTATACTCAAAATGGTTGGGGTACAAGAAACGGTTTAAGTGATGGTAACTGGGGAACAATATTTAGTTTTAATGATACTACAGGAACCAGAGTTATTGGTAACCTTACATTGTTCGCGAGATGGATTTCAGATGCGGGTTTTCCTCTTACTGTTACTATTACACAAGCTAACTTAACTGACTTAATGTTAGGCACAATACCAGGTTCTTCAGCTTCAATAAATCAAACCGATATTTATGCAGGTACAGCCGTACCGTCAACTTTTAGTATTACAATGGACAACACCACTGCAGATCTTGAAAACTTTAGGTGGTATTATGGTAACGTAGAACTTACTAATACATTAACTGGTATTGCGATTTCCGGAACTGAAAACATTGTTTTAACTGTTAACTTAATTCAAGTTATTAATACTGCCTCAATTATGGAAATGAGTGCCGCAGGTACTCACGTAATTGGAGTAACAGCAACTAAAGACGGACTACCTTATGCCGCCTTAGTAACATATGATGTTGTTAATAACATGCCATAATCGCTAACTGACCTTTCATTTAACGACCGTGCGGGTTTACTCGCACGGTTTTTTTATAAAAGGTGACAGCACAAAAAGGTGACAGGCACCATTTTTGTATTACGAATGAAAGTTGTGCTTACAGAGTGAGCGAAAAAGGTGACAGGCACCGAAGAGTTCACGCACGAACTTTAGTTCGCAAGACGCGAAGGCGCAAAGATCGCAAATGAAGAATTAACCACGAACCACACGAACCAATACGAAAATGAAAGTTACGTGCTATTCGCAAACTTCTCGCCACCCTCCGTGAAACTCCGTGTCCTCTGTGGTTATTTATTCTTTTTGGATAATCCTGAACACGAAAGAGTGATTAGTTATCGGACAATGGTTTCGTGGGTATTCGTTTGATTCGTGGTTAAATTTTTGTGGTTTTTTTGTCCGCGGATTTTGATGATTCATCTCTTGACGGTTAGTTAATTTAGTACGATACTAATATTAGCTGGTTGGGGTCGTTTCGGACGTTCGGTCTAGGGGGGCGGATACCTTATGGTATAGTCAAACATTAGACACCCAACCGGGTTTTTATTCTTTTGATTTCCAAATGGTAATAACTCCTATCTGGCTATTTCCTCTTTCAATACTTGCTACATAAATGGTTCCTTCAATTTTTTTAGTAAAAAAGAGTTTTTTATTACCCATTTTATCTTCTCCAGTATGATCAATAGTATCAAATTCATTTAAAACAACTGGAATCAGTGCAAAATCTGCTGGAGTGATATCTATCTGTCCACGTTTTTCTTCATTCTGACCGTGATGTTTTTTAATATGCCGCGCATCACTATCAGTTATGAATATTTTTATAATTTCTTTTCCTAAAAGCTCTTTAAGTTTTATCTTAAGCTTATCTGTTAAAGAGAATTCAATTTTTGCAGTATTACGGTTTCCTGCCCAAGCGCTTTCAGCCATAGCAACAATTAATTGTGCTTCTGGATATTTTTTAGTATATTCAGCTTCTTTTTCTGTCATACTGCATTATACATAATTTTATATAACGTGGAATAGTTGAATTTAATTAAAATTTCCGAAAAAAGTTTTAAAAAAAATTACCCGCGTCTTAAAACTAACGAAAAGGTGACAGGCACCGTTTTTTTTGTTTTCGGTCATGCAAAATGATACTTTTGCGCCATTTATATCCTTAATTCCCGCTGGAAAAATTAACCTACAAAGGGAAAAGGAATAGAAAAGGAGGATAAGATTTCACGCTGTTCTTTTGTTAAAGGACGAATAATCTGAGTACCGTTTATAGTTGTTTTTTTTAATTTTGAAAGGGTAATTAATAATTTATCCAAAGACATCTTATTGTAAAGGTCTTTTTCTTTCATTACTTTATGAATATAAGAAACAATGATTAATGAAATGAAGCCAACAAATAATTTGTTTTTCATCCTTGCATCTGTGTGAACGCGCAATCTATGAA